>NZ_FMUD01000005.1:0-214509 GCF_900100825.1 Agrobacterium sp. DSM 25558
GGCTCATCCATCCCCGATAAATCTATCTTTCCCCCGTAGGGCGTATGCGGTATTAATTCCAGTTTCCCAGAGCTATTCCGCAGAGATGGGTAGATTCCCACGCGTTACTCACCCGTCTGCCACTCCCCTTGCGGGGCGTTCGACTTGCATGTGTTAAGCCTGCCGCCAGCGTTCGTTCTGAGCCAGGATCAAACTCTCAAGTTGAGAATTCAATCATTGACTTAAATCACGTTATTCTGAATCGACGAGAACTTCACACCAATCCTTAAAACCAACCAAACGCTTCACAGCGCTCAATCAATCAGCAATCCGAAGATCGCCAAAAAGGACCAGGTGTATTCTCATTAAAACGTGACCGTCAAAGTCTCTTTCAAAGGACCAGTATCGCTACCAGTCCCGCAAGCCTCGCCGCCCACGTTTCTCTTTCTTCCATATTCAATTGTCAAAAAACAGACACACATTAGTGTCAAAACCATCAAACCAAAACTCGAAAGTTCAGCTTTCAAAGACCCAACAAACTCGCCAAGTCTTCCAGTTTTCTCCAGAACGAAGGACATCGTCGCTAGCAGCGCCGCCGCCCTCGTCAGTGAGCGGACTTATAGAGGAACACCTCAGACATAGTCAACAGCCCACCTGTAAAAAAACAGACATATTTTATAAATATATGATTTCAAACGATATTTTGGATTGATGACGGTCGAGCCGTTCGCTTGGCGGTCTAAAGCCCATACTGGCTCTTCCCTCTAAAACATGCGATATGGTGATCCACACTTGTCGGCGCGCCTGAACCGACGATCGCATTATAGAGAGAGATTGGACAATTCCGTGCGTGTTCTAGCAGAAGCCGTCATTCCTGAACTTCCACAGTATTATCGCGGCAAGGTTCGCGAGAATTATGACCTGCCCGACGGCAATCGCGTCATCATCTCGACAGACCGTCTTAGCGCCTTCGACCGTATCTTGACCTGCATTCCTTATAAGGGTCAGGTTTTGACGCAGACAGCGCGCTATTGGTTCGAACGGACCACAGACATCTGCCCGAACCATGTCGTCTCCTATCCGGACCCGAATGTGGTCATCGGCAAGAGGCTCGATATTCTGCCCGTCGAGATTGTAGTGCGTGGGTATCTGGCGGGGACGACGGGCACGTCCATTCTGACGCTCTATAAGAAGGGTGAACGCGATATGTATGGCGTTACCTTCCCGGACGGCATGAAAGACAATCAGGTCCTGCCAGAGCCGATCATCACACCAACCAGCAAAGAATTCGATGGCGGCCATGATGAGCCGCTCACACCGGCTGAGATTATCGAAAAGGGATTGCTGACGCAGTCACAGTGGGAAACGCTTTCAACCTACGCTCTGGCCCTTTTCAAGCGCGGACAGGAGGTCGCAGCCAAGCAGGGTCTCATCCTTGTCGACACCAAGTATGAATTCGGCACCGATGAAAACGGCACCATCATTCTGGCTGACGAAATCCATACGCCCGACAGCAGCCGTTACTGGATGGCTGACACTTACGGGCAGGCTTTTCAGGATGGCACCCGCCCTCAGAGTTTCGATAAGGATTTCGTTCGGGCATGGGTGGCAGAGCGTTGCGACCCCTATGAGGATGACATTCCGGAAATTCCTCAGGAACTGGTTCTGCAAACCTCCAAGGTCTATATCGAGGCCTTCGAGCGCATCACCGGGGAAACATTCAAGCCGGATGACAGCGAGACTTCGACCATTCAGCGTGTGCGGAAGAATCTGGAACCCTTTTTTCAGGGAGCGTAGTCTTGGCCAAAGCCAGCGCACAAACGTCATCATCACAGAAAAACGAAACGAGTGGACGGCAAATCCGTCCACGGCGATCTGGTGAAGAGACGCGCCGCGAGATTCTGGCGATGACCGAGCGGCTTTTTCGCGAGCGGGGGTTCGGGGCCGTATCGATCGCAGATATCGCCGCCGCGCTTGCCATGTCTCCGGCAAATGTCTTCAAGCACTTCAGCTCCAAGAACGCCTTGGTCGACGCCATCTTCCTGCAGCAAATTCGCTTGCTGGAACACAGGATCGATCCACTCGACGCAACTCATTCTCCCTTCCAAAGAATGCGGCATCTGGCACACAGCCTGATGGAGAACCATCGCCGTGATTTAAACGACAATCCGTACATTTTCGAAATGATTTTGATGACCGCTAAAAGAGAGCTTGCTTGCGGTCAACATTATGAGAATGTGATTACAGAGCAATTCGCCAAGATCATCCGCGATGGAATAAAGACGGGGACCTACCCTCCAACGGATATCGATCGATCATCTCGGACGGCTCTTTTTGCTTTGACCAGCGTTTTGCATCCTGCATTGATTGCCCATGAAGACGTCGACATTTTAGCAACACGATGTGATGAACTGATCCACTTACTTCATGCTGCACTGCGATATGGGATTGATAAGTGACGATAGCGACTATACGTCACTTTGCCTGATAATGTGTTGCGTCATGCGCGTTTTGACGCGCAATGAGCGCCGATAATTGCAAAAGATATGTATCCGCATTTTTGACCGCACAAGACAACCAATCGAGATTTGACCGCTGATATGAGAAAAACGATGAAAAGACGTCTATATCCTCTCTTCACCACATTGCTCGTGGCGGGCATTCTTGCCGGTTGCAGCGAAAGCGACGAGGCCAAGAAGGCTCCGGCGCAGGGCAATCAGCGCCCTCCCGCCCCCGTCAGCGTCGTTACCATGAAAAAGAGTGACTATCCGCTCACGACTTTGCTGCCGGGGCGCGCCGATGCCTTCCAGACGGCGGATATTCGTCCGCGCGTCGGCGGTATCATCAAGGACATCGCCTTCAAGGAAGGTAGCTTCGTGAAGTCTGGCGACCTGCTGTACAAGATCGATGACGACACCTATCAGGCGTCTCTCGCAGAAGCGCAGGCGTCTCTGGAGCGGGCAGAGGTCAGCGTGCCCGCCGCCGAAGCGAATTTGCAGCGCTACGAGCGCCTCGCCAATAGCGGTGCGTCGCAAAAAGAATTCGAAGATGCGCGCACGACGCTGCTTCAGGCGAAAGCCTCCGTTGCAGAGGCCCGCGCGACCTTGCAAACAGCACAGATCAATCTCTCCCTGACAGAAGTCCGCGCGCCCTTCGACGGCGTGACATCTGCTACCAATTTCTCGATCGGCAACGTCGTCACCGCCAGCCAGACCGGCTCACTGATGACCCTTCGAAAAATCAATCCAATCTATATTCAACTGAACGAGTCCAGCGTGAACCTTCTTCGCCTACAGTCTGCGATCAAGGCTGGAAAGCTGGAGCGACGCGACAACAGCGAAACGACGGACATTCGCCTGACGCTTGAGGACGGTTCAGAATACCCGAATGTGGGCAAGCTCGACATGTCGGAAATGGCCGTCAGCACGACGACAGGCACCGTTTCCATCCGCACCCTTTTCGACAATCCGGAAAACACCATTCTTCCAGGCATGTATGTGCGTGCAACGATTACCGTTGGTAAGGAAATCGGCTATCTCATTCCCCAGCGCGCGGGCAGCCGAAACGCGAATGGAGAGCTGACCGCAAAGTTCGTCACGGCTGAAAACAAAGTCGAGACCAGAACATTTCCAACCAGCCAGCTTTCTGGAAACAACTGGCTCGTCACGGAGAATGTTGCGGATGGCGACAGGCTGATCGCAGACGGATTTCAGTGGATAGCCGACAATGCCACGGTCAAACCCATACCGGCCGAAATCGATGAAAAGGGATCCATCATAGAAAAGCAGGACGCTCAGGCTGCTCCTGCTCCCGCGCCGAAATCATGATGTCTGAAGACATGCTCGGCAACATCGTGATCAGGAACTAGATATGTCAAAATTTTTCATTCGACGGCCGATCTTTGCTTGGGTGATTTCCATCGTCATCATGTTGGGTGGCGCATTGGCCATCAACACGCTGTCGATTTCCCAATATCCGGAAATTGCGCCGCCAACCATCCGCATCAGCGCAAGCTACACTGGTGCCAGCGCCGATACGGTGCGCAAAACCGTGACGCAGATCATTGAAGACGGCATGACCGGCCTTGACGGGCTGACCTACATGAACTCGTCTTCCACAACAGGATCTGCGAGCATCACCCTGACGTTCGACAACAGCGTCAATGGCGATATCGCCCAGGTTCAGGTGCAGAACAAGCTTGCGCTCGTGACGTCACAACTGCCAGCCGTGGTTCAGGATCTCGGCATCGGAGTCACCAAATCGACGTCGAGCATTCTGCTCGTCGGCGCGTTGGTTTCGACCGATGGAAAGCGTTCGTCAGCCGATCTCGGTGACATTTTTTCCACCCAGATCGAAGATCAGGTGAAACGCATCGAGGGTGTCGGCAACATCAATGCCTTCGGCTCCGCCTTCGCCATGCGCATCTGGCTCGACCCTTTCAAAATGAAGAAATTCCAACTCACGCCAGCTGATGTCACCTCGGCAATTCAGTCGCAGAACACGCAGGTGTCTGTTGGCTCCGTGGGCGGACTGCCGGCATTGGAAGGTCAGCAGATCAACGTCACGATGACGGCGCAAAGCCAGCTGACGACGGTTTCCGACTTCGAGCGCATCATTCTCAAGGTGGATAACACGGGTGCCAATGTTCGATTGAGCGACGTTGCACGCGTCGAGATCGGCCAGGAGACCTACGCCTCGACCTCGCGATCCAACCGTCAGCCAGCGTCGGGTTTTGCGGTGAACCTGGCCACAGGCGCAAATGCGCTGGATACGGCCGCTCTTGTCAAAGACAAGATGGCGCAGATCGCACCGACCCTGCCTCAGAACGTCAAGGTCATCTATCCCTACGATACGACGCCGTTCGTTTCGCTTTCGATCGAGAAGGTCGTGCACACGCTGATCGAAGCCATTGTGCTGGTCTTCGTCGTGCTGCTGGTTTTCCTTCAGAACCTGCGCGCCACATTCATCCCCATGATTGCGGTTCCCGTGGTGCTCCTTGGAACCTTCGGCATTCTCGCGCTCACCGGTTATTCGATCAACACGCTGACCATGTTCGCGATGGTGCTTGCCATCGGTCTTCTCGTCGATGATGCGATCGTCGTCGTTGAAAACGTCGAGCGTATCATGTCCGAGGAGGGGTTGGGACCGCTGGAAGCCACGGAGAAATCCATGGGCGAAATCACCGGTGCCATTGTCGGTATCGCGCTGGTTCTGACGGCTGTGTTCATTCCCATGGCCTTCTTCGGCGGCTCGACCGGTATCATCTACCGTCAGTTCTCCGTCACCATCGTATCTGCGATGCTGCTTTCGGCCGTGGTGGCCATCGTGCTGACACCGGCGCTTTGCGCCACGATGCTGAAGCCGATCGACCACAATAAGAAGAGCCGTGGCCCCGGCGCATGGTTCAACCGTAATTTCGACCGCACCACCACGGGATATGTGAGTTCCGTAGGTTACTTGCTGAAGCGTCCATTGCGCGTGTTACTCATGTTCGCAATCGTCCTGGGTGGATGTGCCTGGTTCTTCACCCGGCTGCCATCGTCCTTCCTGCCCCAAGAAGACCAGGGCGTTCTGATGACGATCATCCAGCTGCCAAATGGCTCCACGAGCACGCAGACGGCAAAGGTGATAGAGAAAGTCGAGAACTATTATCTCGACAAGGAAAAAGACGTCATCGACAGCATTTTTGCGGTCAACGGCTTCAGCTTTACCGGTAGCGGACAAAGCTACGCGCTCGTCTTTGCCAAGTTGAAGGATTTCGATCAGCGAACAGACCCGAAAATGGCCGCTTCGGCAGTTGTCCAGCGCGCTATGGGAACGTTCATGACCTTCCGCGAAGCGCAGGTCTTCCCGATCCTGCCGCCCGCCATTCAGGGCCTGGGTAACTCCAGTGGCTTCTCCATGTACCTGGTGGACAGCGGAAACCAGGGAAGTGAAGCGCTCGTGGCCGCATCGAAAGAGTTGATCGCAGCCGCAAATTCCAGCGGCAAAATCACGTCCATGCGTGCCAATGACCGTGATCAGGAAAGCCAGGTCAAGCTTGAGCTGGACCAGGAGAAGCTCGGGGCCATGGGCCTCAGCATTTCCGAAGTCAATTCCATGCTGACCACGATTTTTGCTGGCAGCCGGGTCAACGACTTCACGCTCAACAACAAGATCAAGAAGGTCTATGTGCAGTCTGATGCGCCCTACCGCATGCAGGCCGAAGACCTGAAATACTGGAACGCCCGAAATTCGGGCAACGAAATGGTGCCGTTTACATCCTTTGCGACCGCAAAATGGGTCAATGGATTGCCATCCGTCTCCGCTTATAATGCGGCAAATGCCTTCTCTCTGGAAGGTGCCGCCCCTCCAGGCGTCAGTTCCGGCGATGCCATGAACGAGGTGGACCGAATCGTCTCCCAGATGGATGGCGGCTACTCGGTGGCATGGACTGGTCTTTCCTATCAGGAACGACTTTCCGGATCTCAGGCACCATTGCTCTACGCACTTTCCGTTCTGATCGTCTTCCTGTGCCTCTCTGCACTTTATGAAAGCTGGTCGATCCCCTTCTCCGTCATCATGGCCGTTCCCGTCGGCGTGGTCGGTGCATTGCTCGCCGCACACTTCTTCGGACAATCCAACGACGTCTACTTCAAGGTGGGTCTGCTGACGACGATCGGGCTTGCCGCGAAAAACGCGATCCTGATCGTGGAATTCGCCAAGGAACGGCAAGAGCATGGATTAAGTCTGCTCGACGCGACACTCGAGGCTGCCAAGCTGAGATTGCGCCCGATCATCATGACTTCGCTCGCCTTCATTCTCGGCGTCGTTCCACTAGCCATTGCCAGTGGAGCAGGCTCTGCGGCGCAAAATGCGATCGGTATTGGCGTTCTGGGTGGTATGCTTTCTGCAACACTCCTCGGAATTTTCTTCATTCCCTCGTTTTTCGTCATGATTCGGCGTCTATCTAAACGTTAACAAACCAAAAATGTGCTAGCAAAGCCGGAAGACGCTGTTAGAAATGTTGGAAATTATGAACCGCATTTTTGTCAGCACGCAGCAGCACTCAGCTCGTTTTGACTGGTGTGTCATGTGCACCAAAATATTGGGATAACTTCATGCTGTCTATTCGCGCTACCATTCCTCTCACGTTGCTTTTGCTCTCGGGCTGTGTTGTCGGACCTGACCATAAAGAACCGGAAATTCAGCTGCCCGGCAAATTTGCCGAAGGTGGAAAAGCAACCAACGGCGACGTTGCAACAGTCGCTTGGTGGAACGCCTTCAACGACAGCCGTTTGAATGGATATGTCGCGACCGGCCTTGCGCAGAACCTAACCGTTCTCCAGGCAATCGAGCGCATCAATCAGGCTCAGTCGCAGATTACCGTTGCAGGAGCCGGCGCTCTTCCAAGCCTCACAGGCTCTGGCAGCCATACGACGTCTCAGACCAAAGGTAGCTTCCCAACCACCAGCAACGCGGTTCAAAACAACTCAAGTGGCGCGCTCGACGCATCGTGGCTGCTGGACCTTTTCGGCCAATACCGCCGCGCCAAGGAAAGTGCCAGCGCTTCCCTTGATGCAGCCTACTCGACTGCCGACGTACAGCGCCTAACGCTGATCTCTTCGGTTGTCGCGGCCTATATCGACGTTCGCTATTTTCAGGAACGCCTGGCAATTGCGCGCGAAAACCTCAAGTCACGTCGCGAAACACTGGACCTGACAAAGCTCCAGCTTGAAGCCGGCGCGGCTTCGCGTCTTGACGTCGTTCAGTCTGAAGGTCTGGTCAATTCCACGCTTGCAGATATGCCAGGTCTGGAAACCAGCTTCCGTCAGGCGGCACACCGCATCGCCACGCTGCTTGGCATGCCGGCATCGTCGCTGGTTGTTGAGTTGCAGCGCGGGGCACGTCAGCCTGTTGCCCGCAGGGCACCGCTCACCGGTATTCCGGCAGACCTTATTCGCAATCGCCCTGACATCCGCGTCGCCGAACGCAATCTCGCAGCGGCTGTCGCAGAAATCGGCGTTGCCGAATCGCGCCTCTATCCAAGCATCACGATCAGCGGCTCGATTTCGCCAAGCTACGTGAACCTTTCCAACAACGGTTCGCGCGGGACATCCAATTCCTGGTCCTTCGGCCCAAGTCTTGTTCTGCCTATCTTCGATGGTGGCAGCCTGCGTGCAAACGTCGATATCGCCAAGTCTTCAGCTCGCGAACAATATCTGGTATGGAAAGCCACCGTGCTGAACGGTATCGAAGAGGTTGAAAACGCGCTCGCTGCCGTGACCCGCGACAAGCAGACGGAAGATGCACTTCGCAGAACCGTCAAGTCCTACCAGGAAGCCCTGTCGCTCGCCACCGCAAGCTACCGCGACGGTGCGTCCTCTTTGCTCGACGTTCTCGATGCACAGCGTCAGGTGTCCACAGCGCAAGCCAATCTCGCGACTGCAGTTCAGACAACCGCTCAGGACTACGTGTCGCTTAGCGTTGCACTGGGCGGCGGCTATGCCGTCGGCAGCCCAACGACATCCTCTAACAACCGTATTGCAGCCAACACTCCCAAGGGAATGTAAGAGCCGCAATCCGGTTTGCAGACACATCAATCCCGCAACGAAAGTTGCGGGATTTTTTATGGGCAATGCAGCCAAAGAAAAAGCCTCGGATCACTCCGAGGCTTCTTTCAAAATAACAATGGCTGCGAAAATCAGTTCTTCGCGCGCTCGACGTAAGAATTGTCTTCCGTCGCGACAACGACGCGGATACCAGCATCGATATGCGGCGGCACCATGGTGCGGATGCCGTTGGACAGAATAGCCGGTTTGTAGGAAGACGAGGCCGTCTGGCCTTTCACGACCGGTTCGGTCTCCATGATTTCCAGCGTAACGTGACGCGGCAGGATGACAGCAAGCGGTAGACCTTCATGGATCGACAGAACGCAGGTCATGCCTTCCTGAAGGTAGGCTTTCTGGTCGCCCATGGTTTCCGTGTCCACCACGACCTGGTCGTAGTTTTCCGGGTTCATGAAGTGGAAGCCCTCGCCGTCTTCATAAAGAAACTGGAAGTTCAGGTCTTCAACAAATGCGCGTTCGACCTGCTCGGTCGTGCGCCAGCGTTCGGCAACTTTCACGCCATCCGAGATGCGGCGCATATCGACCTGCGTCACAGGTGTGCCCTTGCCGGGATGAAAGTTATTGGCGTTGAGAACGACGTAAAGCTTGCCATCGACGTCGATAACATTGCCCTTGCGCACGGATGAGGCGATAACCTTGACCATATGATTTCCTTGTAACTCAATGAAATGCGTCGTAAAGGACCGCGCGGCGGCACTGACCCAATGGACGTTTTGTATGTTTTCTGGGGCGCAACTACCTTAAATCCGTGGTAAATGCCAGCCTTCAAAAGCCTCGAACCGAAAACAGTGCTGCGGTTTTCGTATAAATCGATATCTGGGCGTGGTTGGCATCGGAAAGAAAGCAACAGATGGGCTCAGACCTCAACACAAAGTCCGCATGGTGGACGCCCGATGTGCATCAGGATCGCCGCCCGTTTCTGATAGGGCGAAACGCCATCCAGACCGCCATGCGTGGCTTTTTTGCTGCCAATGATTTTCTGGAGGTGGATACCGCGACCTTGCAGGTATCGCCCGGCAACGAAGCCCATCTTCATGCCTTTGCGACGACCGGGATAACGACGAGCGGTGAACAGAGCCCGCTTTATATGCACACATCACCTGAATTTGCCTGCAAGAAGCTGTTGGCCGCTGGCGAAAAACGGATCAACTGTTTTGCCCATGTTTATCGCAACCGCGAACGTGGGCCTTTGCACCACCCGGAATTCACGATGCTGGAATGGTATCGCACGGGCGAGACCTATGAGACGCTGATGCATGACAGCGCGCAATTGCTGGCGCTGGCTGCCGAGACCGCAAAAACCAAGACCCTGACCTATCGTGGGCACAGCGTCGATCCGTTTCTTGAACCCGAGAGGCTGAGTGTTGCGGAGGCGTTTCAGCGCTATGCCGATGTCGATCTGCTGGCGACGATTGACACGAGCGGCGAGACGGACCGTGATCATCTGGCATCGAAGCTCAAGGCATCGGGAATTCGCGTGGCTGACGATGACAGCTGGGCCGACTTGTTCAGTCGCGTGATCGTCGAGCGGGTCGAGCCAAAGCTCGGCTTCGGGCGTGCGACCATTTTGGATGAGTACCCGACGAGTGAAGCGGCACTCGCCCGCCGTTCGCCGAGCGACAACCGCGTCGCCGAACGCTTCGAGCTGTATGCCTGCGGTGTCGAACTGGCCAACGCTTTCGGTGAATTGACGGATGCTGCCGAACAGCGCCGCCGTTTCGAGGCCGAAATGGCGGAGAAGCAACGCGTCTACGGCGAAACTTATCCCATAGACGAGGATTTTCTGAAGGCGCTCGACATCATGCCGGCGGCCAGCGGCATCGCGCTTGGCTTCGATCGGCTGGTCATGCTGGCAACCGGCGCACCGCGCATCGATCTGGTCATGTGGGCACCGGTAACGGATTACGGCTCATGACGACGCGCAGCCTGAAATCGGCGGAAGACCTGTTCGATGCCGGTCTGATCGACAGCCTTACACTGGAGCGAATTCGCCCCGTGACTGAACGCTATGCTGTGGCGGTCACACCCACTGTCGCCGATCTCATCAATAACGACGATGCCAACGATCCCATCGGATTGCAGTTCATTCCACAGGAGGATGAGCTGTGGCATACGCCGCAAGAGCGTGCCGACCCTATCAGTGATGATGCGCATAGCCCTGTCCACGGCATCGTTCATCGGTACCCTGATCGCGTATTGTTGAAGGCCGTGCATATCTGCCCGGTCTATTGCCGCTTCTGCTTTCGCCGGGAGATGGTTGGACCGCAGGGCAATGGCACCATGTCGAGCGAAGAGTTGTCGGTGGCGCTTGGTTATATAGAGGCACACCCGGAAATCTGGGAAGTCATTTTAACCGGTGGTGACCCGCTCGTTTTATCCCCGCGTCGGCTGTCGGCCATCATGGAAGGTTTGAAGGCCATTCCGCATGTCAAAATCGTGCGCTTCCACACGCGTGTCCCGGTCGTTGATCCTGACCGGATCGATGCGGCACTTGTGGAAGCACTGAAATCCAGCGGCAAGACGACCTATGTCGCGCTCCATGCCAACCATCCGCGCGAGTTGACAGACGAAGCGCGGGCGGCCTGTGCACGCATGATCGACGCGGGCATTGCCATGGTCAGTCAATCGGTGCTTCTGAAAGGCATCAATGACGACCCCAAGGTTCTTGGTGATCTGATGCGGGCCTTCGTGGAAACGCGGGTGAAGCCCTATTATCTGCATCACCCGGATCTGGCACCCGGCACCAGCCACTTCCGGCTAGAGATCGAGGAAGGGCAGCGAATCGTCGCCGCCATGCGCGGACATGTTTCGGGTCTATGCCAGCCGACCTATGTTCTGGATATTCCCGGTGGCCATGGAAAAGCCGTCATAGGTCAGAATGCGGCGGCGAAACATGCCGATGGTTGCTATTCGGTTTCCGATTTCAACGGCAGGGATCACCGCTATCCGCCCTCGGAAGAATAAAAACCGCTAATAAACGCGGCTTTCCAGAGCGTTGTCTGCAACCTAGCTAAAGAAACAAAAATTTCACAATTCCGCCCCCATCCTGTCATCATAAAGAAAAATATTCTACCTATATTGATAATCATTGATTACGCCGCGAATCCGGAGTATCAGTGATTCAACTGGAGAGAGATTCTCTTCAGCATTCCGGATCCAACACCAATGCAGGGAGAGTGACATGTCAAAAATGAAACGCATCGCCGCGATCCTTGATCCGCGGTTTGTGAATGCCGGACACACATCCATGTGTTCCCGCTGCTGTCGAATGTGACTTAACCGTCCACCAATCTTCAAAATTCGATTCGACGAAATGCTGTGTGCCAAGCCACAGCGGGAGTATGTATAATGCAAAAGCAAGTTATTGAATTCGCTGGTGAACCCGTCGGCATCGTCGTGCCTGATGACAACCGCCTGAAGTTCATCGCCGTCAAGTTCCACGTCCATGACCTTGACGAGCAGCGCTTCGACAGTGCTGAAGACGTGCGTGTCGCCATTCGCAATCTCGTTCGCAACCAGAAGATTGCAGCGCTGGTCTGAGAAATGCGCATGTTTGCTCAATGCATGAAGGCGTTGCCTCCAGACGAGGCAACGCCTTCATTCGTTTGCAAATACCAGCATTAGAATGCGGTGAATGTCAGCGTCGTCAACGACCGTACGATACCTGGGATGCTAACGATGTTGTCGTTGATGAATTTGCCGGTATCCTGTTCGGGCGCAAGATAGATCTTCAGCAGAAGATCATATTCCCCACTTGTCGAATAAAGCTCGGAAACCAGTTCCGTCTTATAAATGGCATCGGCAACATCATAGGTCTTGCCGGGTGTGCATTGAAGCTGAACGAATATGGGCTTCATGATCTGTTTCCCGTCGCATATGGAATGATGCACAAAGCCAGTGAGCCTTGCGCGTGTGCTGCACTATTGTCCGAGCCGGGCGCGTGTTTCAAGCCCATCTGTTGATCGCCGATGACACATGCCAACGTCATCGCAGTTGCGAAAACCACATTCCGCACTGGCATGACATGATCACGATATGTCGGTATTCACTGATGCAACTGAGTTGTAAGCTGGTCAGCAGACAGCGCACTGCGCGCGAAGTTTCAATTCTTGGGTGATTTCGATGTATCATGATCCGCGCTCTCATGGCCTTTGGGAAAAAACCGCGCCGAAACCACCCGTGACATCGTCGCTTGAAGGCCAAGAAAGGGCGGATGTCGTCGTTGTGGGCGGCGGCTTTACCGGCCTTTCCGCAGCGCTGCATTTGTCGGAACGTGGCATCAAAGTCATCGTTCTCGAAGGCAAGGAGATCGGCTTTGGCGGTGCTGGCCGCAATGTGGGCCTCATCAATGGCGGCATGTGGGTCATGCCGAAAGAACTTCCCGATGTGCTCGGCCCCGTCTATGGCGAACGCCTGCTCGATCTTCTCGGCAACGCGCCGTTCCTCGTGCGCGAAATCATCGAAAAACACCAGATCGAATGCCAGCTTGAAAAAAACGGAACGCTCCATTGTGCCGTAGGTGAAAAGGGACTTGCCGAAATCCGCGAACGTTGCGCCCAGTGGGCTGCACGCGGAGCGCCCGTCAGGGTTCTCGACGCACAGGAAACCGCAGACCGCGTCGGCTCCTCCGCCTATAGCGGTACCTTGCTGGACGAGCGTGCAGGCACGCTGCAACCGCTTGCCTACGTACGTGGTCTGGCACATGCAGCGCAGACGGCGGGTGCCACGATCTACACCTCCAGCCCCGTCATCGACAGCCAGCCGGATGGTGAAGGGTGGGCGGTCAAAACCGTAAAGGGTTCGGTTCGCGCAGACTGGATCATCGTTGCGACGGAGGCCTACAGCACCGGCCCATGGAAAATCATGCGCGAAGAGCAGGTCTACCTGCCTTATTTCAACGTCGCGACCAAACCTCTGGGCGATAATGTACGCCAAACCATTCTGCCGAACCGCGAAGGCTGCTGGGACACAAACGAAATCCTCTCCTCCTTCCGCATGGACCAAGCGGGACGTCTCGTCTTCGGCAGTGTCGGCGCATTACGCAATACGGGTGCACGTGTTCACACTGCATGGGCAAAGCGCGCGATGAAGCGACTATTCCCGCAGCTGGGCGAAATCGAATTCGAATGTGAATGGTACGGCCAGATTGGCATGACCGACGATTCCGTGCCGCGCTTCCATAAATTCGCAAAGAACGTCGTTGGCTTTTGCGGTTATAACGGTCGCGGCATCGCGCCGGGAACCGTATTCGGTAAAACGCTTGCCGCCCATGTGGCAGGCGATATTGCCGAAGACGCCCTTCCTCTGCCAGTCACAGACCCGCAGGCCCGTAGCTTCCGCGCGTTGAAGGAAGCCTATTACGAGGCCGGCGCGCAGATCGCCCATTTTGCGAGTGAACGCATCTAAGCATCGATGGATGGAGGCCCCAGAGAAGGCCTTGTTTCGCATTAATCGATATATCCTTGAAAATATAATGCCCGCCGTCTAAACAGTTTCGATATATTCATCAGGATATGTCGCTAAAAGGGGCCAAAGGGCATGGGAATTCTTCGTCGCACTCTTATCAGAACCACTCTGGCAGCCATTATCGGCTCCGTGGTTGCAACCATCACCCTGTCGGCACCCGCATTTGCGCAGGACAAGGTCACCGTTTTTGCCGCCGCCAGCATGAAAAATGCGCTTGATGCGGCCAATGCGGAATGGGCCAAGGAAACCAGCAATGAAGCCACGGTTTCCTATGCGGCCAGTTCGGCGCTGGCCAAACAGATCGAAGCGGGAGCACCTGCCGATCTCTTCATCTCCGCAGATCTTGCCTGGATGGATTATGTCGCGGGCAAAAAGCTGATCAAGGAAGACACGCGCACCAACCTGCTCGGCAACCGTCTGGTGCTCGTGGCCCCTGCCGACAAGGCGACGCCTGTCGACATCAAACAGGGTTTCGACCTTGCAAAGCTGGTGGGTGATGGCAAGCTGGCCATGGGCGCGGTCGATAGCGTTCCGGCTGGAAAATATGGCAAGGCCGCGCTCGAAAAGCTGGGCGTCTGGTCTTCCGTGGAGGGTAAGGTTGCGGGTGCGGAAAGCGTTCGTGCGGCGCTGGTTCTCGTTTCTCGTGGCGAGGCCCCTTATGGCATCGTCTACCAAACCGATGCCGCCGCTGACCAAGGTGTCAAGATCGTCGGCACCTTCCCGCAGGACAGCCATGAGCCGATCATCTATCCGGTTGCCATCCTGTCTGAATCCAAAAGCCCGGCAGCGGCTGCCTATCTCGAATTCCTGAAATCGGCCAAGGCTGCCCCTTTCTTTGAAAAGCAGGGCTTTACCATTCTGAAGTAAGATTGACTTTCACGATCCTCATGGCTCCGGCAATCGTCGGGGCCATCACCTTTTGACGGGAATGGCGTATTGGACTGGCTCACCCTCAACGCGGAAGAATGGACGGCGATACGCCTAAGCCTCTGGGTGTCCAGCATCGCCATGTTCGCGAGCCTTCCCTTCGGCATATTGATCGCGCTTGCGCTGGCGCGCGGCCAGTTCTGGGGCAAATCGCTGCTCAATGGCATTGTGCATCTGCCGCTCATCCTGCCCCCGGTGGTGACCGGCTTCATCCTTCTCGTCACCTTCGGACGCCGTGGCGTTATTGGCCAATTTCTCGATCAGTATTTCGGCATCGTCTTTTCCTTTCGCTGGATAGGCGCGGCACTGGCCTGCGCCATCATGGCCTTTCCCCTAATGGTGCGCTCCATCCGCCTTTCAATCGAAGCGGTGGATCGCAAGCTGGAGGAAGCGGCCGGCACGCTGGGCGCTAGCCCAATCTGGGTGTTCCTAACCGTCACCCTGCCGCTCACCCTGCCCGGCATTATCGCTGGCATGATCCTCGCTTTTGCCAAGGCCATGGGGGAGTTCGGCGCAACCATCACCTTCGTCTCCAACATTCCCGGCGAAACGCAGACCTTGTCGGCCGCCATCTACACCTTCACCCAGGTTCCGGGTGGTGATGCTGGAGCGATGCGGCTGACGCTGGTTGCCATCGCCATCTCCATGGTCGCTCTGCTGGCCTCGGAATATCTGGCACGCATAGTTGGCAAAAGGGTGAATGCGGAATGACGCTGACACTCACTGTCAAACACCGGCTGGGTGCTTTCACGCTTGACGCGGACCTTACCGTTGGTAAAGGCGTGACCGCCCTGTTCGGCCGTTCCGGTTCCGGCAAAACCTCCGTCATCCGCATCATTGCGGGGCTGACGAAGCCCGATCACGGCACTTTGACGCTTGATGGAGCGGTGCTGGCAGACAGCGCCAAACGCCTTTTCACGCCCTGCCACAAACGCCGCTTCGGCACCGTCTTTCAGGAAGCACGCTTGTTTCCGCATCTCACCGTCGAGCAGAACTTGCATTATGGTCGCTGGTTTTCTGGCAAGGCAAGCAGCGCCACAGAAAGCGCAAAAATCATCGAGATGCTCGGCATCGGAGACCTGCTGAAGCGCCGCCCGGAAAAACTCTCAGGCGGGGAAAAACAGCGTGTGGCGATTGGCCGTGCGCTTTTGTCATCGCCGCGCCTGCTGTTGATGGATGAGCCGCTGGCCGCACTCGATGAGGCGCGCAAGGCGGAAATCATTCCCTATCTGGAACGGTTGCGGGACGAAACGAAAATTCCGATCATTTATGTCAGCCATTCCATCAGCGAAGTGTCGCGTCTTGCAGACCAGATCGTGGTGATGAAGGACGGCAAAGTCGAGGTCGCAGGCCCGGCAGCGGACATCCTCTCGCGCCCCGCTTTCACTGCCCAGTTGGAGCGCCGGGAGATCGGCAGCATTCTATCTGGCAGCGTTGAGGATTTCGATTCTGCGCACGGGCTTGCTACGATCAGGCTGGGCAAGGTGGCGTTACAAGTTCCCACATCGGCAGCTGAGGTCGGACACCGCGTTCGTGTCCACATCCCCGCCCGCGACGTGATGCTGGCGACGGTGACGCCGGAGGGGTTGAGCGCGCTCAACATTCTGGAGGGCCAAATCGCAAACATCGTGCTGTCGGCGGATGGCATGGCGATGGTGCAGGTGGATTGCGGTGGCGATATCATTGCGTCGCGTATCACTAAGCTGTCGGTCGAACGCCTGGCGCTGGAGCCGGGACAGCCGATCTTTGCCATCATCAAATCCGCAGCACTTGATCCTTACTGATCACGCTGTCTGTTCGCCTCAAGCCAATCGAGATCGGCTTTCAGGGTATCGTTCAAGCGCTGCTGCATGCCACGATAGCGCTCAAGCAATTCCTGCCCAAAGGCGGTCAAGCTAGCTCCCCCACCTTGGCTGCCGCCGCGCTGCGATTCGATCACCGGCTCCTTGAACATGTGGTTCAGCGCATCCACCAGCAGCCATGCCCGTCGATAGGACATATCCATGGCCCGCCCGGCAGCGGAAATGGAGCCGGTAGAGGCAATCAACTCCATCAGCTGAATTTTGCCCCGCCCAAGTCTATCGCCTGGTGGAAAATCAATGCGCAAAACCGTTTTCAGCGGCAATTTCTCGGTTTGATCGCTCATTCGGCACTCGCTCCGAAATGATCCCGCCAGGATTTTTGTGCTCCCTCATAGGGCAGAGCCGTCGCTTCATAAACGCCGCGCGCAATGGCACGGCTGACGACCATGCCTGCCAGATGGCAAAGCTCTGCAAAATCACTCGCGGCGCTCAATGCTCTTTTACCGGTTGCTGCCGCGAACATGGTGTCACCATCGCTGGCAAGATGTGACGGCAGAATGGCGCGGGTAAGCCCGCCATGCGCCATGATCGAAAGCCGATGCGCCTGCGATTTTGTGAGTACGGCATCCGTTACAACCGCACCGATTGTCGTTGCCGTTAGCGTCACACCTTTGATACGCATGGCAGTGTCGACAGGAGAAAACTGCGGCGGCAATCCAAGACCGCCGAATTCGTCGTCACGCTCGAAGGGGGCAGCCCAGAAATGCTGGCTTGTTCCCACAGTGGCGGAGCCCATTGCGTTAACCGCGACAATCGCCGCAACCTTATGACCGCCCGAAGTTACGGCACTGGCGGAGCCTAGCCCGCCCTTGAAAGTCGCAGTGGTAGCACCTGTGCCAGCTCCGACGCTGCCAAGCGCAAACGGCTGGTGAGTTACTGCCTTGAAGGCCTCATAACCCATATCGCGATAGGGCGAATGCAGGCCCCAATCCTTGTTGCCGCCATTCAGCAAATCCATCAGGATCGCCTGCGGCACGATGGGAACGTGGGTGGAGCCGACAGCAAGGCCACGCCCGATATCGCGAAGTCCGGATTGCACACCGCCTGCCGCATCCAGACCGAAAGCCGAACCGCCCGACAGCACGAAGGCATCGACCACATCCACCGTCATCGACGGGTCGAGCAGCGCCGTATCCCGCCCGCCCGGTGCGCCGCCAAGAACGCAGCCGGAGGCGATGGCAGGTTCGTCAAAGACGATGGCAGTGACGCCTGACCCAAGTTGGAGATCGGTGGCATGGCCGACAGCCACACCGTCGATAGCGATCAGCAGATTGTGCATGTTTTGGGTACCTCGTGAGGCTCATCCCTGCCGGTATCCCGCCGTCACCTCATCTTGTCAACGGCTCAGGAAAACACTGCCGTGCCGATAACGGGCGTAGACGGCACCGCCATATCGCGCGGCTCCAGCATGCCAGCAAGATAGGCCTCGCGCCCCGCCGTCACCGCCTTCGCAAAGGCACCCGCCATGATGACCGGATTTCCCGCACCCGCCACCGCCGTGTTGAGCAGCACGGCGTCGTAGCCCAACTCCATGACGGTCGCCGCATGGGATGGCCGTCCGAGACCGGCATCGACAATCATCGGCACCTCAGGAAAATGCGCGCGCATGGAGCGCAGAGCAGTAATGTTCAGCGGACCCATGGCGCTACCAATCGGTGCGCACCAGGGCATCAGCACCTTGCAACCGGCATCCACAAGTTTTTCCGCCACCACCAGATCATCGGTCGTGTAGGGAAACACCTCGAAACCGTCGTCGCTCAGAATGCGGGCCGCCTCCACCAGCGCAAAGACATCCGGCTGAAGCGTATCATGATTTCCGATCACCTCCAGCTTGATCCAGTTAGTCCTAAACACCTCCCGCGCCATCTTGGCCGTCAACACGGCTTCCTTGGCGGTGTGGCAACCGGCTGTGTTAGGCAGAATGCTTCGGTCCAACTCCCGAATCATCTCGAAAAACTGCCCACCCTGCTTGCCACCCGCCGTTTCCCGCCGCAGAGAAATCGTCAAGATATCCGTCTTGCTGGCGCGCACCGCATCCGCAAGAACGGCAGGAGATGGATACCGCGCAGTCCCGAGCAGCAGCCGCGACCCAACCTCACGTCCATAAAGTGTCAACATCGCCTATCCTCCCTGCATGGGTGAAAGAACTTCGATCCTATCGAATTCCTTCAACCGAAAATCATCGCGATCCTGCGCATGGACGAGATCGCCATTGACTGCCGTGGCCAGCCAGTCGCCTTCGTAATCCAGCGCGGTCAGCAGGTGTGAAAGTCTGTCGGTAGCAAGGTCATGCTCTTGCCCGTTGACGAGAATTTTCATGGGAAACCTCCTTTGACATCATAATATCGGTGGCCTGCCGCGCCATGGCTGGCGACAGTAGAAAGCCGTGCCGATGGGCACCGTTGATGAACAGCGTTCCTCGCCCTTCTCTGATCGCTGGAAGATTGTCGGCAAAGGCCGGGCGGATACCGGTGCCCGTCTCAATGATCTGCGCCTCACCAAAAGCGGGGTGTAGCGCGTAAGCCGCATTCAGCAATTCCATCATCGAACGGGCGGTGATCGGTCCCGCCTCATCCGTTTCGATCATCGTCGCGCCGACCATAAAGCGCCCTGCCTCGCGCGGCACAATGTAGAGCGGAATGCGCGGATGAAGCAGCCGCACGGGGCGTGACAGCTTCACCTCATAGGAAGAGAGATAAAGCATTTCACCGCGCACGCCGCGAAGTCCCGCAAGCTTGCCGGTCTGTGCCGCGCCGGTGCAATCGACCACGTGATCGAATGCACTCTCATCCATCGCTTCGCCGCCGAAGTGGAAGCCAACACCTATCGAAACAAGGCGTTCGTACAGTGCCGAGAGCGCCAGACGCGGGTCGAGATGCCCCTCGCTTTCAAAGAACAACCCACTACGAAAACGCCCGGCGAGGTCTGGCTCAAGCGCCGCAATCTCGTCCCCATCCACCCAACGATAGCCTGATGTGCGGGAGGCAAAGCGTGCAAGCTCTGCCTTGTCCCGTACCGAAGCCACGACCAGCGTGCCGTTTCGCTTCACCAGCCCCGGCGTCGCCTCCTCCCACCAGTCGAGCGCCGATTCGCCGAGCGTTAACACGGCTTCCTCAGCACTTTCGCGTTCACACCAGGGTGCCAGCATGCCGCCCGCGTACCAGGACGCACCGCGCCCTGGCTGCTCGGCGAGATCGCAAACTGCGATCTCCATTCCATGTCGGGCAAGCTCCAGCGCAGCCGTCAATCCGGCAACGCCTGCTCCATTGACGAGAATACGCATCTCATTCCCCTGCCACCGGTTTTTCCAATGGCATATAGAGATCACCACCCTGCTGGAATTTCTGCGCCATGGCCTCCAGACCTTCCTTCTGCGCCTCGGCGCGGATGTCATGCGAAATACGCATCGAGCAGAATTTCGGCCCACACATGGAGCAGAAATGCGCAACCTTATGCGCCTCCTTCGGCAAAGTCTCATCATGGAAAGACCGGGCCGTTTCCGGGTCGAGCGACAAGTTGAACTGATCTTCCCAGCGAAACTCGAAACGGGCGCGCGACAGCGCATTGTCACGGATCTGCGCTGCCGGATGCCCCTTGGCCAGATCTGCCGCGTGGGCTGCGATCTTGTAGGTGATGACACCGACCTTCACGTCATTACGATCCGGCAGACCGAGATGCTCCTTCGGCGTGACGTAGCAAAGCATAGCCGTGCCGAACCAGCCGATCATCGCCGCACCGATGCCTGACGTGATGTGGTCGTAGCCGGGCGCGATATCCGTGGTCAGCGGCCCCAGCGTATAGAAGGGCGCTTCGCCGCAGACCTTCAGCTGCTTGTCCATGTTTTCCTTGATCTTGTGCATCGGCACATGACCGGGGCCTTCAATCATGACCTGACAATCTTTCGCCCAGGCGATCTGCGTCAGCTCACCCAGCGTTTCCAACTCGGCAAATTGCGCCGCATCATTGGCATCAGCAATCGAGCCCGGGCGCAGACCGTCACCCAGTGAAAACGACACGTCATAGGCCCGGCAAATGTCGCAGATTTCCTCGAAATGCTCGTAAAGGAAAGATTCCTTGTGGTGATGCAGACACCACTTGGCCATGATCGACCCGCCACGCGACACAATGCCGGTGACGCGATTGACGGTGAGCGGGATGTAATGCAGCCGCACACCGGCATGAATGGTGAAGTAATCCACGCCCTGTTCGGCCTGCTCGATCAGCGTGTCGCGGAACACCTCCCAGGTCAGGTCTTCGGCAATGCCGTTGACCTTTTCCAGCGCCTGATAAAGCGGAACGGTTCCAATCGGCACAGGCGAGTTGCGGATGATCCATTCGCGGATATTGTGAATGTTGCGGCCGGTGGACAGGTCCATGACCGTATCGCCACCCCAGCGGATAGCCCAGACCATCTTGTCGACCTCATCCGCCATGGAGGAGGTAACGGCCGAGTTGCCGATATTGGCGTTGATCTTGACGAGGAAATTGCGACCGATGATCATCGGCTCGGCCTCGGGGTGGTTGATGTTGGCGGGAATGATCGCCCTGCCCGCAGCCACTTCCTGGCGCACGAATTCCGGCGTGACGAAATCGGGAATATTCGCGCCAAAACTTTCGCCATCGCGCATCAGCTTCTCCTTGATCGCCTCGCGGCCAAGGTTTTCACGTATGGCAATGAACTCCATTTCCGCCGTGATGATGCCAGCGCGGGCATAGGCAAGCTGCGTTACCGCCTTGCCATCCTTCGCTTTCAGCGGCTGGTGGCGTAGTGGAAACTCAGGCGTCAGGCGTTCGCCTGTGGCAAAACCATTATCCTCCGGTTTGACGTGACGACCGTCGTAAGCCTCCACATCGCCGCGCGCGACAACCCAGTCGTGACGCAAGCGCGGCAGACCACCGTCGATGCTGACGGCATGGGTGGGGTCAGTATAGGGACCGGAAGAATCATACACGATGACAGGTGGCTCGCCAGCGGTGGGATGTACGGCGATTTCTCGCATGGGCACGCGGATGTGTGGATGGATGATGCCGGGCTTGTAAACCTTGGTCGAAGCGGGCAGCGGACCTGTGGTAACGACAGGGGAGAGATTTTTAGCAGCAATGTTCATCGTGAGGCTCCAAAGCAAAAACAGTGGAGACCCAGTTCGAGCATGAAGACGAAAAACCACGGGAACGAATAGCGACGCATTCGGCAAGGCCGAACTGCTGTTCCCGCGTTTGCACCGTCCCTACGCCAGTATGAACTGGATCAGGTTCAACGGGTCACTGCGCGCGCTAGCAGTATCTCAGCCCCTTGCCGGAACTCCCCTGGTGAATGCTGCAATCAGAAACCCGACGCAGAAATTTGTCAAGCCATCTGTGGATGGCTGTCGAAAAACAGAAAGTTACGCTAAGTTAACCCATCCATTTATTTGAATGTTATTTTTTGGAGCGTAACTCGAAGAATGCGTTATGATGACGCGCTGTGAAGGGAGACTACTGAGAATGAATTCAACTATTCGTGAAATACTGTCGAAATTCGGCCAACTCCCGGTGCCGGTCGATACCATTGAAGATGAAGCTGACCTTTACGCAGCCGGACTTTCTTCTTTTGCATCCGTGCAACTGATGCTCGGCATAGAAGATGCGTTCGATATCGAGTTTCCCGATAGCATGCTCAACCGAAAGTCTTTTGCCAGCATCAAGGCGATCGAAGACACGGTCAAAACTATTCTCGATGGCAAAGAGGCGGCCTGATGAATCTGTCGGTCGCCCCGCCTGATGCAACGCTGACCGCGCGCGCCTCTCGCGTCGCGTCGATTGCCGCACGGCATGCCGACGATGTCGATACTGCCGCACGGTTTCCGATAGAGGCCGTTGAAGCGCTTCGGTCTGAACGGCTTTTGGGGATACAAGTGCCAGTTCATCTTGGCGGCGAGAGTGCAAGCATCGCGCAAATTGCCGATCTCTGCTGTATTCTTGGCCAATCCTGCTCCGCAACCGCGATGATTTTCGCCATGCACCACATCAAGGCATCCAGCCTTGTGGAACATGGCGAAGACAGCGAATGGCATATTGCCTTCATGCGCCGCGTGGCATCAGAACAACTGCTTTTGGCGTCTGCCACCACCGAAGGCGGCATCGGCGGAAACATGCGCAATTCCATCTGCGCCATTGAGGTCAGTGGCCCCGATTGCACCTTGGAAAAAGACGCCACGGTTATTTCTTACGGCGCGCATGCCGATGCCATTCTCATTACCTCGCGTGCCAATGCAGCAGCGGCACCGGCCGATCAGGTCATGACCGTTTTTCTGAAGGATCAATACACACTCGAGCGGACCCATATATGGGACACGCTTGGTATGCGCGGCACCTGTTCCGATGGCTTTCTGTTCAAGGGAAACGCACCTTCCGAGCAGATATTCTCCAAGCCTTTCGCTGAAATCGCAGCACAATCCATGCTGGCGACATCACATCTTTTGTGGAGCGGCGTCTGGTACGGCATTGCCTCCAACGCGGTTTTGCGGGCGCAAGCTTTCGTTCGTGCAGCCGCCCGTAAATCCCCTGGCGTAACGCCACCCGGTGCCATCCGTCTGGCAGAGGTATCGAGCAAGCTGCAGACTGTAAAATCGAACGTCATCGCCGGTCTCAAGGCCTATGAAGGCACCAAGTCCGATCCCGACAAGCTGATGTCGATGGGTTTTGCCATTGCCATGAACAACGTCAAGATTTGCTCGTCGGAAACTATTCTTGAGATCATCAATCATGCCATGCTGATCTGCGGCATCATGGGTTACAAAAACGGTACGCCTTACAGCTTAGGGCGGCATCTGCGTGATGCCCACTCCGCGCAACTGATGATCTCCAACGACAGAATTCTCAGCAACTCCGCCAATCTCCTGCTCGTCCAGAAGCAGGACACCAGCCTTTCGGGATAAGACCATGGACATGCAAACATCCTTTCTCGATCGCCTGTTTGAAAAGGGCCTGCTGATCGATACCGGCGTGGATGGCCTTTATGGCCGCAGCGGTCAGTTCGAAGATGTGATCGTCGCCTTTGAGCGCTTGATCGACAAGGTCGGCGGTCCAGACAAGGCTGAAGCCATCCGCTTCCCGCCCGGCATCAACCGCGCCTATTTCGAAAAAAGCGGCTATATGAAAAGCTTCCCGCAGCTTGCTGGCACAGTCCATTCCTTCTGCGGCTGCGAACTGGATCATGTCAGCCTGATCAAAAGCATGGACGAAGGCACGGACTGGACGAAAGACCAGAAGATCACCGACATCGTGCTGACGCCTGCTGCCTGCTACCCGCTGTATCCAACCATTGCCAAGCGCGGAAACCTGCCCGCTGGCGGCGGTCTTTACGACATTCAATCCTATTGCTTCCGCCATGAGCCTTCGAAGGACCCAGCCCGCCAGCAACTGTTCCGTATGCGCGAATATGTGTGCATGGGCACCGAAAGCGACGTGACGGAATTCCGTCAGCTGTGGATGGATCGCGGCGTGGACATGATGAAAAAGATCGGTCTCGATGTGAAGATCGATATCGCCAACGATCCGTTCTTCGGGCGTGCTGGCAAGATGCTGGCCAACAACCAGCGCGACCAGAACCTGAAATTCGAGCTGCTGATTCCGGTAACATCCACTACCAATCAGACCGCCTGCATGAGCTTCAACTATCATCAGGACGCTTTTGGAGCCAAATGGGGCCTGAACCTCGAAAACGGCGACGTTGCACACACGGCATGCGTCGGCTTCGGGCTGGAGCGCATTGCGCTGGCGCTGTTTGCCAAACATGGACTGGATGTCGAGGCATGGCCACAGCCGGTTCGAGACACGCTTTGGGGCTGAAGACGGCATGACGAGCATCTTTCCGGCCCTCAACGCTGAGACCTACGTTCCGCATCCGTTGCATTCGCTGGAGCGGATGTGGCCGGAAACCAATTGCTATGTCGATCTGTGGATCGAACTTCTGGCCTCAAGCAGTCTGCCGCCTGAAGCCATGCTCGGCTTTACGCTGGCCCAGGATTTTGAGGGCGACCAGTTCACTTTCTTCAAAGTGCCGCTGGAAGACCTCGAAGCGCTCTATGGCATCCGCGTCACCGAACTGGCTATTTTCGACAGGCTCGAAAGCCATATCGAAACGCAGTTGCAGCGCGGTCGTATCTGCCTGATCGAGATGGACAGCTTCTACATGCCGGATACACACGGCACCGCCTATCGCAAGGAACACGGCAAAACCACCGTCGCCGTCAACCGTATGGACATGGCAGGTCGGCAGTTGGAATATTTCCACAATGGCGGCTATTTCGCGCTGGAGGGAGACGACTTCTCCGGCATTTTCCAGCACCATCTGGCAGACGAAGACCTGCCCTTCCTGCCCTATACAGAATTTGCGAAATTTCCTGAAAAGCCAGTGTCCGATGTGGAAAGACGGGCGATAGCGCTGCGTCTTCTGGCATCGCATTTTTCAAGACGACCCACGCAAAATCCGATCAAAGCCTTCGCTGAAGTCTTTCCTGCGCAGGTGGAAAACGTGGCCGACCGGCCCTTCGGCTTTTTCCACAAGTATGCCTTCAACACGCTTCGGCAGTTTGGTGCGAACTTCGAACTGGCTGCCAGCCATCTGGAATGGTTGGGTGGTGAGCGACGCTTCGGCGAAGCATCTGCGCATGCACTTCGCATTTCGGAAGTGGCGAAAACCGTACAGTTTCAGCTTGCCCGCGCCATCGCCCGCCGCAAGTTTGATCCATTAGCCACCGCTCTTGATCCGGCGGTCGCGGCTTGGGAAGCACTGATGGCGGATTTGGAAACCTCGCTTGCCCAGACAAGCGAGGCCGCGTGACGGCTTCCTGCATCGATAAAGGGCAGTCTTTAAGCGAGGGCTGGACCCTGACGCTCACCGAGCCCGATGCCTATCTAACGCCGGTCGATATTCCTATCGATGCCGAGGAAATGACGGCACCCGTTCCCGGCACTGTTGCGCAGGCGCTGGAAACGCTGGGAAAGTTTGATCGCTTTCAACCAGAACCGCTGAACAACCTTGATGCCTGGTATCGACTGACATTGGTGTCTGGTGAGATCGGTCCGGCCATTCTGCGCTTTGAAGGACTGGCGACGATTGCCGAAATTTTCCTGAACGGCGCACTGGTTGCGCACTCCACCAGCATGTTCGAAGCACTGGATGTGGCCTTTGAACTAACCGGTGCCGACGAACTCGCCATCTGTTTTCGGGCCTTGGCACCACGCCTGGAAAAAACCGGACCCCGCGCCCGCTGGCGTCCGCAAATGATGAACTCTCAAGGCCTGCGGCTGATCAGAACGACAGCGCTCGGTCATATGCCCGGCTGGTGCCCGGAAATCCACGCCATCGGACCATGGCGACCTATTAGTTTGATCCGTGACAACAAGCGTGCATTCGAAATCCTGTCGTTTCAATCGCAACTGAATGAAGACGGCACTGGATTGCTGCATATCTCCGTCCGCAGCAAGTCCGCGGTCATAGAGCTGGAGTGCACGGGTGTTTGGGTGCCACTCCAGGCTGCGGCGGACAACACATTCAAAGGTGAACTAAGGCTCGAAAACATCGAGCCATGGTACCCCGCGACACACGGCAAGCCGGCGCTTTACGATGTGAACCTGCGCGTAGACGGCCAAACACAGCTGGCTGCAAGGACTGGTTTTCGCCGGATAGAGATCGACTATGGCGCGGATAAAAAGGGCTTTGGCCTGAAGATCAACGGCGAGCCAGTCTTCTGCCGTGGCGCGGTCTGGACGAATGCCGATATCGTCCGCCTGCCGGGTGACCGCGCAGATTACGAGCCCTGGCTTCGCCTCGCCGCTGAGGCCGGTATGAACATGATCCGCATCGGCGGCACCATGACTTATGAGACGCCGGAATTCTTCGCGATGTGCGATGAGCTTGGGCTGATGGTCTGGCAGGACATGATGCTGGCTAATTTCGATTATCCGGCTAAGGATGAGGCCTTTCTTGCCCATATCGAGCAGGAAATATCTCAGCTCCTTGCAAAAACTGCGCACTCCCCATCGCTAACCGTTCTGTGCGGTGGCAGCGAAATGTACCAGCAGGGCGCTATGCTGGGTTTATCGGAGCAGTTCTGGAAAGGTCCGCTGACGGAAGAGATTCTGCCTACACACGTCCGCCGTCTGCGACCTGATATTGCCTATGTGCCGAACTCCCCATTCGGCGGGGCGTTACCGTTCGTCCCGAATGAAAAAGTCGGCCACTATTACGGCGTCGGCGCCTATTGCAGGCCGCTGGAAGATGCGCGCCGCGCCGATGTGCGTTTTGCGGGTGAATGCCTTGCCTTCGCAAACGTCCCACATCAACGCACGCTCGACAAATACCTACCGGCAAAACCGGTTCACGATCCGAAATGGCGAGCCAGGGTGCCACGAGACAGAGGGGCGTCCTGGGACTTCGAGGACGTGCGCGACCACTATCTCAAGCTGCTTTATGATGTGGACCCGGTAATATTGCGAAGGGAGGATGTCGATCGCTATCTCGACTTTTCCCGCGCAACGATTGCCGAGGTCATGGAAGCGACGTTTGCGGAATGGCGGCGTGTCGGTTCAAACTGTCAGGGCGCGCTGGTGTGGACTTTGCAGGATTTGCTGCCCGGTCCCGGCTGGGGAGTTATCGATTCGACAGGCCAGCCGAAGTCTGCCTTCTACGGCCTGAAACGCGCGTTTCGGCCTCTGCAAATCAACCTCCTCGATGAGGGTACAAACGGTCTTGATATCCACCTCATCAATGAAACACCTGAAAATGTGGATGCGGTGATGGAAATCGCGTGTTTGCGCGATGGCCTCCAGCCGGTCGTCAGCGGCAGGCGTTCAATCAGTCTGCCAGCGCGCGCAAAGCAGGCGATTGCTGCGACCGACCTGTTCGGTGCATTTTTCGATACGACCTATGCCTATCGGTTCGGTCCACCATCACACGACGTCACGGTGGCAAAACTTCTGGATGCCCAAACCGGAGAATTGCTTGCCGACGCTTTCCATTTCCCAAGAGGCAGGCAAGCCGCTCTTCATCGTGCCAGCCTTGAAACCATCCTGACACAAACCGAAAACGGGCGGTGGATTTTGCATGTGACGACGGATCGTTTCGCGCATTCCGTCCAAATCGATGCTGACGGCTTCCGTCCCGCAGATGATGGCTTCCATCTTTCGCCGGGCGCAGGCAGACATGTCGAGCTTATCCCGTTCGGGTCTGCAAAAACCGAAATACCGCGCGGTGAAATTCGTATGCTGGGCAACGCCCAACTATTCCGTTTTTGAGGAATTGCGCTATAAGGCGCTTATTCATAATTCGTGAAAGAATGATCCGCGCCGTTTCCGGAGCCCCATCCCGCCTTTTCACGACAAAAGACGCATCTTCATTTATCTCTCTAATGTCCTTCGCCGTTACGCAACAGCGGCTTTGACGCAGTGACAAACATCAACTACCTTCCAGTCAGACCGGCAAGGCATAGAAGTCCTACATGGAAAAAAGTCTAACCCGCTACATCTGGAATCACACGCGGCGGCAGCAGCTTTTCATTCTGCTGATCGTCGCTTTTTCGATGATCCCCTATTTCCTTGCCTTCGATCTTCCCAAGCAGATCGTCAACGGCCCCATACAGGGAGATGGCTTCGAGGGCGTGAATTCCACTCAGCTCTTTATGCATCTGACGCTCGATATTCCCTATATGGGAACCGTTACGCTGTTCCCAGGCCTCGAGCTCACCCGTCTGGGCATGTTGATGGGTTTGAGTCTAACGTTCCTTGCGCTGGTCATCATCAACGGGCTCTTCAAATATTACATCAACACTTACAAGGGTCGCCTCGGTGAGCGTTTGCTACGCCGCATTCGCTTCCAGTTGATCGACCGTATTTTGCTGTTTCCCCCTTCCCATTTCAAGCGGGTCAAGGGTGCGGAAATTTCCAGCATGATCAAGGACGAGGTGGAACCGCTTGGTGGTTTTACAGGTGATGCGTTCGTTCAGCCGGCGCTTCTTGGCGGTCAAGCACTTTCGGCTCTCTTCTTCATTCTCGTTCAGAATTTCTGGCTCGGGCTGATTGCTGCTTTCATGGCGGCTATTCAGGTCGGTATCATTCCCCAGATGCGCCGCCGCCTGATAGAACTCGGCAGGCAGCGACAGTTGAGTGCGCGACAACTGGCTGGCAGAATCGGCGAAATGGTGGATGGTATCGGCACGATCCACGCCTATGACACCTCCAATTATGAGCGCGCGGATGCCGCCCACAGGCTCGGCGAAATCTTCAAAATCCGCTACGACCTGTACCAGTGGAAATTCATCGTCAAGTTCATCAATAATTTCCTCGCTCAGCTGACGCCGTTCTTCTTTTACTCGTTGGGCGGTTATCTAACCCTGAGAGGCAGCCTCGATGTGGGTCAGCTCGTTGCCGTCATCAACGCCTACAAGGAACTACCCGGCCCGCTGAAAGAACTGATCGACTGGGACCAGGCGCGCCAGGACGTTCAGGTAAAATACGAGCAGGTTTTTGAACAGTTCGATTCACCAACCATGATCGATTCGAAAATTCAGGCGCTGTCACCGGAAGCGGCAGCGGCGATCACCGGTCCAATCGTTATTGCCGGTCTGGCACTGGATGACGACAGTGGTACCCGGCTTCTGGATCAGGCATCTTTGACGATCAATCCGGGAGAAACCGTGGGAATTGTGGGCGGCTCAGGGGCCGAAGCCCTTGCCGATGCGCTGGGGCGGACCCTGTGGCCGACATCCGGAAAGATCACCTTCGGCGATAGAGACCTGCACGAATTACCGGAATCCGTAACCGGGCGACGCATTTCCTACGTTTCGGCGGACACGTATTTCTTCCATGCGAGCCTGAGAGAAAATCTCGTTTACGGTCTGAAACATGCGCCTTTGAAGGCTAAAGACTATGAGGGTGCGGAACTCGAACATAGAAAATGGGAAATTCGCGAAGCAAAGCTCGCCAAAAACCCCGATATCGATGTGAACAGTGACTGGATCGATTACGCCTCCAGCCCCTTTGGAAGCGATGAAGAGGAAAAATTCCTCAAGGCCATGCTGTCCGTTTTGGATACGGTTCAGTTGTCGCCCGACATTCTTGAGTTTGCATTGCGCTCGTCGATCGATCCTTTGACCGATCTGCATCTGGCGGCCAGGATCGTGGAGTTGCGGCAGGCGCTACGCATGGAACTCGACGAGGAAAATCTAAGCGGTCTGATCGTGCCGTTCGAACCGAACAGCTACAATGCCGAGGCCACCGTCGGTGAAAACATCATGTTCGGAACGATGCGCGATTCCTCGACCGCCAGTCGGAAAATCATCGACAGCGATTATTTCCGCTCGCTGATGCGCAGCAGTGGACTGTCCGAGACGCTTTACGATATGGGCTACACGATTGCGGAAAACGTCGTTGAAATCTTCAGCGATCTCGCGCCCGATCACCCGTTTTTCCAGCAGCTCACCTTTATGACGGCCGACGATATTCCGACCTATCAACAGACGCTGCAGCGCCTGCAGGGCAAGAGCTACAAGGATGCCAACGACGCCGATAGGCGCGCCATGCTACGGCTCAGCTTCTTCTATATCGAACCCAGACAGCGTTTTGGTCTTCTGACGCAGGACGTCATGGACAAGATCATCGAAGTCAGACACATGTTCCACCAGAACCTGCCCGATGATCTGCGCAGCTGGATCGAGCCATACGATCCCGAAAAATACGCGGCTTCGACCAGCCTTCTCGACAATATTCTGTTCGGCAAGATCAGCCACCGTTATGCCGATGCATCACGGCGCATCACCAAGATCGTTGCCGAAGCGATGAAAAAGCAGGGTCTTTACGAGAAGGTTCTGGCCGTCGGGCTTGAGTTCAATCTCGGCGCGGGCGGTAAGCGGCTGGGACCTTTGCAGCGGCAAAAGCTTAATCTGGCCAGAGCCTTGATGAGAAAATCGGACTACTATGTGCTCAATCGCCCATTGCCGGGTCTCGATCACCGCATGCAACAGGAAATCGTCGACAACGTGATCTCGTTCCTCAAACGTGATGAGGCCAATCCGGCGGTCATCTGGATACTCTCCAATGCTGCACTGTCAAAAATGTTCGACCGTGTTATCGTTATTAACCACACGACCATTGTTGCTGATGGAACATACGAGACTCTTCTGGAAGAAAACGGTACATTTAAAGAAATGATCGCCGCATAGTTGGTTTATCTTTGGTAGAACAGGAATACGGACGGGACAGGGCAATGCTTTTCAAAGACGAAATTCAAATGCTGAAACGCGTTCCCTTCTTCAGCGAGATGGAGCCTTCCAAGCTGAAGCTGTTGGCTTTCGCATCAGATCGCGTGTCCTATCACGCCGGTGACGAGTTGTTTCGGCAGGGTGATCTGGGAGATGCAGCCTATGTGCTTTTGACAGGCAAGGTGGACGTCCTGATCGATTCCCCTTCAGGTCAGATCAAGCTGACCGAGATGAGCGGCAATGCCATCGTCGGCGAAATCGCCATCCTTTGCGATAGCGTCAGAACCGCAACCGTCCGGGCCTCCACTTCGGTTGAGGCCTTGCGCATCGGTAAGGAGCAATTCTTCAAGCTTATGTCGGATTTCCCAGACGTAACGATCAAGGTCATGCGGGTGCTGGCGGAACGCCTGACACAGACAACCACCGAGTTGAGCAAAGCACGATCAAATTCCAACGCCTAAAAGAAACAGCCTTTTCCACCCACGTTTCTCAAAAGAAAAATAAAAGTGGCACTATCGTCATAAAACTGAAATGCTAACCCTACTAATGGCGGAGATATAACATGTCTCCCCGAACCGGGGTAACGGCAAAACAGATAAGACGATGCCTATCGGAAGAAGCCTTGCGGCTGTCCGTGGTAAATTGGGGTGTATCATGGCGTTGAATTCCGACGATCCAAGTCGGGACAATAAAGAAGAATTTCGGGTCAAGATTTGGGGAGCACGGGGAACGCTTCCCGTATCGGGAGACAAATTCCGGAAATATGGTGGCAATACGATCTGCATCGAAGTCAGATGCGGAGAGCATGTCCTTTTGTTCGATGCGGGTTCAGGGCTGTTGCCAGTCGGTCAGTCGCTCAAGGCGGAAGGCGTCGGCGACGTCAACATGTTCTTCTCTCACTGTCACTACGATCACATCATTGGATTTCCCTACTTCAAACCCTTCTTCAACCGCGAAAATGCGGTCCGCATATGGTCAGGCCATCTGGCCGGACAAAAGACGACACGGGAAATGCTGGCCGAGTTCATGAGCCCGCCATGGTTTCCGGCACCGCTCGATATCTGCTGCGCCCAGATCATCACCAGAGACTTTCATGCGGGAGACGTTCTGCCTGTCCATCCTGAACTGAACATCACGACCGGAATGCTCAACCATCCCGGAAATGCCATCGGCTACCGCATCGACTGGCAGGGCCGCAGCTTCGCCATCATCACCGATACGGAGCATGAAACGGGCAAGATCGACAAGACCGTTCTAAAACTCATCGAAAACGTCGACCTTTTCCTCTACGACGCAAGCTTCACCGAATCCGAGATGGAAACCTATCGCGGATACGGCCACTCCTCGTGGCAGCAGGCTGTTCATCTGGCCAAGCTGGCGAATGCAAAGAGCGTCGGTCTCATCCACCATGCCCCGTTCCGCACGGATGCTGAGCTTGATGTCATCGATGCCGATGCCAAAAAAGAGTTTGCGGGTGCATTTGCCGCATGGGATGGGCAGACGATACAGCTTTGACGCTGAAAAATGCCGATGACGTGATCGTTGATCTATTCTGCTTTTCCGACCGTTAGAGTATAGCGGCAAACGGCTATCAGCAGAGAACTCTCTGGCAATCTGCCGAACAACGAGCGCAAGCGGCAACCGGAGACAGTCAGCATGACCAAGATGGTGTCGGAAACGTCGCTAAGGCATGCGCGCCTTCTGTCCGGCCTGATTATGCTGAGCTTCGTGTTCACCCATCTGGCGAACCATGCGCTCGCGTTGATCTCGATCGATGCGGCAGAATATGGACGCATGTGGTTCAGCCTCGTCTGGCTCAATCCTCTCAGCAGCCTGATACTCTATGGTTCCGTACTCACCCATGTCGCACTGGTGTTGCGCTCGCTTTATCTGCGGCGCTCCTTCAAGATGCCGATCCGGGAAGCGCTCCAGATCATCATCGGCCTGCTCATTCCCTATTTGATCATCGACCACGCCACCGGCATCCGCATATCGCGCATGCTTTACGGCGTTGATGTCGGCTATGAAACCGTGATCCACAACTTCTGGATCCGCAATCCGTGGCTGGGGCTGCGTCAAAGCACGGCACTGGTGCTGATCTGGTTTCATGGCTGTCTGGGCGTGTTTTTCTGGCTGCGCTACCGCGAATGGTACAAGAAAATCTCACCCTATCTTTTGACCATCGCTGTGTTGCTGCCGATCCTTGCGCTTCTCGGCTTCAGCGATGCGGGCCGCGCGATGGAAAATAGTCCGCCACCGCTCCGTACACCCGTTGCAAATCAGGCCGAACTGGAAGCAACCGTCGACGCGGTTACCACCGGACTGAAAGCCACGTTCGGTGCCGCGATTGCTCTGGTTCTCGCCCTTCGTGGCCTTCGCAGTTGGCGGCAGCGTTCGAATTCGTTCGAAATCCGCTACGATCACGGCGCGCTGGTTCGGGCACCGGCAGGGTTGAGCATATTGGAAGCCAGCCGCTCCGGTAACGTCTCCCATTTTTCGGCTTGCGGTGGCAAAGGGCGATGTTCGACATGCCGGGTACGGATCATCGATACGGATGGGCCTCTGCCGGAAGCATCCTCGATGGAAAGAGCAACACTCCAGCGCATTCACGCGGACACCGATGTCAGGCTTGGTTGTCAGCTTCGCCCCAAACATAACCTCAAGGTGGCTCTGTTGCTCGCTTCCAAACAGCAACGCGACATTCCGGCCAGCGGCGAGCCGATCCGACCCGGTCGCGAAGAGGAGATTGCCGTTTTGTTTTGCGATCTTCGCAATTTCACGGCGCTGTCCGAGGCGCGCCTGCCCTATGACATGGTGTTTCTGCTCAACAGCTATTTTACCGTCGTGGGTCAGGCGGTGGAGGAGGCGGGCGGACGGCTGGACAAATTCATCGGAGATGGTGCCATGGCGCTCTTCGGTCTTTCAGGCGACACGGAAAACGCAAGCCGCAATGCGCTCAAAGCAGCGGCGCTCATTCTGCGCAACATCGAGACGCTCAACGAAGAATTGGAAAAGCAGTTCACAGTGAGGCTGCGCATTGTGGTCGGCATTCACGCAGGCCCATCCATCGTCGGTGTCATGGGCTATGGGGCTGCGAAAAACCTCACCGCTATCGGTGACACCGTCAATGTGGCGAGCAGGCTCGAAACAGCCGCCAAGGAGTTCAACACTGCCATTGTGGTATCGGAGCCGGTGTTGAAGCAGTCCGGGCACGACACCAAGGCGCTGCAAAGCCGTACCATTCCCATTCGCGGCAAAAGTTCGCAAATGAAGGTGTTTCTGATTTCAGAAGCGGAAAGTCAGCTCTTTCTGTAAGCCGCTTATATTTTCCGATAGAGGAAATAACGATCCGTCGGCACCGACGAAGGCACGGGCAGCGGATTGAGCGTTTTTTCTTCCAAGGGAAGACCGCTGATTGCCACCCCACCCTTGGCCAGCATGCCCGCAACCAGTTGCGGCAACCATGTCAGCGTCACGGCATCTTTTTCCGGATAACCTGTGCCGATATCGGCGTGCACCAGCGCCGCCTCTACACCCAGATAGGCCTGAGCGGTTTCGGCGATCTCGCCGATCACCAAATCCTTCTCGTCCGGCACCGATGACGCATGCGCACCCATGGCCCTGTCGAAAGCCACGATGCGGCGATCTGGAAACAGTTCGCGCAGATGGTTGAAAGTACGGCCGTTGCCAAGCCCAATCTCCATCACCGGCCCTTCAACCGGAAGGTCGAGATCGGCCTGGACATGGTTGAGAATATCCCGCTGCGCCGTCAGGCGACGAATGAAACTGTCCAGTCTGCTCATCTCTTATTCTTCCATCAGGCTTTGATGATGTGGCTTGCCACGATACCGCGCTTAGCAAAAGCGTTGCGCGTGTCGATGATCAGCGGCGACCATTCGCTCAGGCTTTTATAGTCGATATTGTCATGATCGGTTGCCACCAGAACCGCGTCGAATGCGCTGATGGTCTGCTGGTCCCATTTGACCGACTGCATGCCCAAAAGATCGATATATTCGCGGGTCCTTGGAATTTCCGCAACATAAGGGTCGAAATAGGAAGGCTGGCCGCTGCGCTCCAGAATAAGCTCGATCAGCTTCAAAGAAGGGCTTTCGCGAATATCGGGCACGTTCTTTTTGTAGGCCAAGCCTACGATCAGAACCTTCGAGCGGCTGAGCGCCTTGCCACGGTGAATATCCAATGCCTCCGCCAACCGGCTGACGATATGGCGCGGCATGCCGGTGTTGATCTGACCGGCGAGTTCGATGAAGCGGGTGGGCAACTCATATTCACGCGATTTCCAGGTCAGGTAGAACGGGTCGATGGGAATGCAGTGGCCACCAAGGCCCGGGCCGGGATAGAACGGCATGTAGCCGAACGGCTTGGTTTTGGCCGCATCGATCACTTCCCAGATATCGATACCCATCGCTTCGTAAACGACCTTCAATTCGTTGACGAGAGCGATATTGACGGCGCGAAACACGTTTTCGGTGATCTTTACCGCCTCTGCCGTGGCATTTGTTGAAACAGGAACGACCGTTTTGACAACGGAGCCATAAAAGGCCGTCATCAGTTCCGCCGCATCCGGACCTTCACCGGCCACCACTTTGGGGATGGTTGACGTCTGAAAATCGCGGTTGCCGGGATCTTCCCGCTCCGGTGAAAAGCCGAGGAAAAAATCCGCACCGGATTTCAGCCCCGTTTTTTCCAGAATGGTCTTGACGATACCATCAGTGGTGCCGGGATAGGTGGTGGATTCCAGAACGACAAGCTGCCCGGGGCGAAGCGTTTTGGCAATTTCACTGCAGGTATTTTCGACATAGGACAGGTCGGGATCGCGATATTTCGTCAGCGGTGTTGGAACGCAAATTGCAATCACGTCACAATCGGCAAGCTTGGAAAAATCACTGGTCGCGATAAAGCCGCCGTCTTGGCGCGCACCGTTCAACACATCGTGTGATACGGCTTCTATATAGCTTTCACCGGCATCGATGGCGGTAATCTTTCCCGGATCGATATCGAAACCGACCACCTTGAAACCGGAATGGGCGATGGTCATCGCCAGCGGCAGACCGACATAACCGAGGCCGATGACGCCTGCGGTCGCCTTTTTGGACTGGACAAGACCCAGAAGATGTTGTGCGTTAGAAGAGAAAGTCAAAGCTGATTGCGCCCCGCGCATGGAAGAACATGCCCATCAGTTGGGCGAGAACAGGCACAGTGTCAAGGTTTGCCCAGGTCAAATTCCCATTGACGAAACGTTGAATGGCGAAGCAAAACTCTCCCATGAAAATAGCATTCTATTGCCCACTGAAATCCCCCAACCACCCCGTGCCTTCCGGCGACCGATTGATGGCGCGCCTGTTGATGCGGGCAATGCGGCTTGGCGGGCATGAGGTGAAGGTGGTCTCCGAGCTTCGCAGTTTTCTGCGACAGCCCGATGGTGACGACCTGGAAAGCCTGAAACGGGAAGCGCAAGCAGAAAAGGAACGCATTGCTGCCGAATGGTTGCGAGACGGTAAGCCGGATATCTGGTTCTGCTATCACCCCTATTACAAGGCGCGGGATTATCTCGGACCCGAACTTTGCCAACGTTTCGGGGTGGCCTATGTCACCGCCGAAGCGTCCTATTCACCCAAGCGAAACAAAATGGGCTGGGCAGAAGCGCAGGCTGGACTTCTCACGGATCTACGCCTCGCCGCCGTCAATATTTGCTTCACCCACCGCGATCGGAACGGGCTGACAGAAGCCGACGCCGACATTCGCTGCACCATGCTGCTGCCCTTCATCGATGCATCCGCATTCACGAAGGTCGCGCTGTCGCCCACCAGCTATCGCTTGGCAACCGTCGCCATGATGCGCACAGGCGACAAACTCAGCAGCTATCAAGCGCTGGCCGGTGCCCTGAAGCTGCTACCGCAAGACCTGCCTTGGACACTGGATATCATCGGGGACGGACCCGAGCGCGAGACTGTCCATAGGGTATTCGACAAGATCGATCGATCACGTCTCATCTGGCACGGCGAACGAAATGCCGCTGATATCGCCAACATCCTGTCTCATGCCTCCATCTACGTCTGGCCGGGCCACGGCGAGGCCTATGGGCTGGCTTATCTCGAAGCACAGGCAGCGGGCTTGCCCGTGATCGCGGAACAGATCGCTGGCGTCCCGGAAGTCGTCAGAGACGGAGAAACGGGAATTCTGACCGAACCCGGTGATACGAGAGGCTATGCCGATGCCTTGATATCGCTCATGACGAATGACGACATGCGCAAAGGGATGGCGGAGACTGCGCGCCGCTTTGCGACTGATGAGCGCTCACTAGAAAACGCTGCCGCCACACTCAACAACATTCTCACGCAGCTGCCGGAACATACATCATGACCGAAAAATTGCTTCTGGACACATTGGATGATTTTGCCAGCAGAAACGCCATCGCAGACTTATGGCTGAGGGATGATGATGCCACTCAGCCCAGCTCCGCGCTGGACCGGCTTCTGGACCTGTCCGAGCGATTTTCGATACCGATGACGGTGGCGGTCATTCCTGAGCCGACGGACGAAGCACTGGCAAAAAGGCTTGAGCAGACGCCACACATCGACGTCGCGGTCCATGGTTGGGCGCACCAAAACCATGCTGGGCCGGAAGAGAAGAAGCGCGAGCTTGGGCTACACCGACCATTGGAAACCGTACTTGGAGAACTGCGGGCCGGGCTTGAGAAACTCGACTCATTGCATGAACCGCGTTTTGTCCCGCTACTGGTGCCGCCGTGGAACCGCATCGATGAAACCATTATCAAGCACTTGTCGGCGGCGGGTTATCAGGCACTGTCTGTTTATGGGCCTGAAAAGCCGGGCAAAATCCCTCTTCTCAACACCCATGTCGATGTCATCGATTGGCGTGGTAACCGGGGTGGCAAGGATCATGACCTGCTGTTTGCGGAAACTGCCGCACGGATGTGCGACGCGCATGATACAGGCGGCATGACGGGCATTCTGACACATCATCTGGACCATGACGAAAGCGTCTGGGACTTTTTACAGACACTTTTTACACTGACCGCGGATCATCCCGGATGCCGCTGGCGATCGTCGCGCCAATGGCTTGAGGCGTTGTCACCATGATTTCCAGGCGATCAAAAGGCCATCACCCTTCACATCCGCACGCGCAGCTTCCACCGCGCTGAGCGGCGAGCGATCTGGCAGGAAGGCCGCGACGAAATCTCCACCGGCCAGCGATACCGAGCCTGATCTTGCCACGACCGTGAAAATCAACGGTCCGGTTGCCCACCACGCGGGCGCTTTCGGCAGTGTCTCCAAAATCGCGGGGAAGGCCTCAAGCATCCGGGTAAAGACGGGATGGGAAGGTGGCGTGGCGATAAAGGAATTGGCCAACAGCGTGCTGCCCTGCCCCGTCTTGCGCGGCACATCTTCTGCAAAGGCCGTAAGACCGATCATCGGCAAAATATCGCCAAAGCTTAGATCGTCGCGGGCGGGATAAAAATCACAGTCGAGATAAATGCCGCCCAGCTTCGACAGGATGATGTATCGCGCTACGTCCACCGCACCGGGGTAATCCCGCTCAGCCAGCATCCCGGCAAAGATGGGATTGGAGAAGACGCCTTCCCGTTCAAGATCAGCCTCTCGCCACAGACGATATTCATAGCCGTGCTTTTCAGCATGAGCCGCCCAAGCCCCTGTCGATACCGGCACCGGTTTGTCGCCGATCCATATCTGGTGAATGATGTGAGGTACCGGCTCCCGATTTTTGGCGGCGATCAAACGCCGTTCATCCGCTGAAAAGCGGCCATAGGATTGGAAAACATCCGGCGAGGGAACGAGATGATATTGGTAGCCGACGCGGGAGACCGCGTCCCCTTGCGCCTTGACCAGAGCAAGACAGACGGAATGGAGCCTGCGGGGCAGACCCAGCGCGGTCGTTTCTCCCATCAGGTGGCCATCTTGCGCGTTAGAAAGTTCATCAAGAATAGCGCGCGCTTCCCCAAAATTCTTCTCGGCAATAGCGTGCCGGGCGGTGGCAAGCTTTTTGTCGAAATAAGCTTTGTCGGGCATGGCAGTCCCTCATGTCTTCATCACTCAGACATATCTTCGAAATAGATGTTTTTCCGCAAGCCCGATTTATTCGGAACTTCCTGAAATTTTCGTTGTTTCAGGAGCATAGACAGAAGTTGAGGCCTGCGATAACGTAACTTTTATGGCCCCTAAGTAACTGCCACAGGCAAAATAAAAAACGGTGAGGACACCCTTGGCATGAGTTCAGGCGCCGATCTGCTTCGCATCGAAAATCTGCAAGTATCGTTTTCCCTGATGGGCGAGAAAATCGATGCCGTCAGAAATGCCAGCCTCCGCATTTTACCGGGTAAAGTCACCGCACTCGTGGGCGAATCCGGCTCTGGGAAATCCGTCATCGGTCAGACGATCATGGGCATTCAACCGCGAACGGCACATGTTAAGGGCCGTGTCCTGTTTGCCGACCCCGAGCGCACATCCGGCGAGCCGGTGGATTTGCTGCGACTGGAGCAGGACGGCAGACCCATGCGAGCGATCAGAGGAAACCGCATTGGCCTGATCTTCCAGGAACCGATGACATCGCTTTCGCCGCTGCATACAGTCGGCAACCAGATCGATGAAGCGTTGCGGATCCATTCCGTTCTGACGCCAAAAGAGCGTCAGGAAAAGCTTGAGGAAACGCTGGATCTCGTCGGCTTTTCCAATCCGTCCAAGATTTGCAACATGTACCCCTTCGAGCTGTCTGGCGGCATGCGCCAGCGCGCGATGATCGCCATGGCGCTCATTTGCCGTCCGGCCCTTCTGATCGCCGACGAGCCGACGACGGCACTCGACGTGACGATACAGGCACAAATTCTGAAACTGCTCCGGGACCTGCAGAGCCGCCTGAACATGGGCATGTTGCTGATCACCCACGACCTTGGCGTCGTCGCCAATATCGCCGATGAGGTTGCCGTGATCTACCAGGGCGAGATCATGGAATCCGGTCCGGTCGATGAGATTTTTCGCAAGCCTTCGCATCCTTATCTCAAAGGGCTGATGGCGGCGGTCCCGCATTTCGACATGAAGCCCGGCGAGCGACTGAAGGCACTCCGCGATGTCGTCATCGACAAGGAAAGCCTGATCGGCAAGAAGACGGCGAACGTCGACAAGACGCAGGGCGTTCTGCTGACCGTCGACAATATCGGCAAGACCTTCACGACCCGCAAATCGAGCTGGTTTACCGCTGGCAAAGCTCACACGACCAAAGCGGTGGATGGCGTGAGCTTTGAAATCCATCGCGGCGAATGTCTTGGCCTTGTTGGCGAAAGCGGCAGCGGCAAGACCACCGTCAGCAAAATCCTCATGCGCGCCGTGAGACCGGATGAAGGCTCCATTACGTTCCATAGTCGCACCGGCGACATCGACGTTTTGAGTGCCAAGGACGACGATCTGCGCGAATTGCGCACAAAGATACAGATGGTGTTTCAAGACCCCATCTCGTCGCTGTCGCCGCGCATGACGATCAGCAATATCCTCAGCGAACCTCTTGAAATTCACGGTCGCGGCGATGGCAAGTATCGCGCTGAAAAAGTCCGCAATCTCCTCAAGGCCATCGGGTTGGGGGAAAGCGCGCTCAATCGTTACCCGCACAGTTTTTCCGGCGGCCAGCGGCAGCGCATCGGCATTGCCAGAGCGCTGACTTTGGGGCCGGAACTGCTGATCTGCGATGAGCCGGTATCGGCGCTCGACGTTTCGGTGCAGGCGCAAATCCTCAATCTGCTCAAGGATCTGCAGAAGGATCTGGGCCTGACCTACCTGTTTATTTCGCACAATCTGGCTGTGGTAGATTATATGGCGGACCGCGTTGCAGTGATGTGCGAGGGCAAAATCGTGGAGCTTGCACCGCGCGAAACACTGATGCGGAACCCGGTACACCCTTATACCAAGTCCCTGCTGGCTGCGGTGCCGTTCCCCGACCTCGACAGGCCACTCGATTTCAGCACCATCGCCAAGATCAGCGCCACCGGCAAATTCGACTGGGGCAAACAGTTCCGCGATAGCGACGAAGGAGGATTGGTGACTGCCGATCTGGGCGGCGGTCATCTCGTTCTCGCTAACGGAAATGTCGATGTTGCGGAGCTAAGATCGTGATTACGCGCCGAACCACACTTGCCCTCCTCGCCTCCGTTTTTGCGCCATGGAAAGCATTCGCAGCCTATAGCGATTCCGATTTCTTCAAGGAAAAGCTCGAAAAGGGTGATCTGCCGCCGGTCGATCAACGGCTACCCAAGAACCCTCGTGTCCTGAACATGAAGAGCCTTGGTCGTGAGCCGGGCAAGCATGGCGGCTCCGTGCGCATGCTGATTGGCGGGCAGCGTGATATTCGCCTGATGCCGATCAACAGCTATGCGCGCCTGGTAGGCTATGATGAGAGCTTCAATTTTCAGCCGGACATTCTGGAGAGCTATAACGTCGACCAAGAGCGTGTCTTCACGCTGAAACTGCGCGACGGCCACAAATGGTCCGACGGTAGCGATTTCACCACCGAAGACTTCCGTTATTTCTGGGAAGACGTGGCGCTCAACCGGGAGATTCACAAGGGTGGCCCACCGATAGAGTTGCTGGTCTACGACAAGCCGCCGATGGTGGAAGTCGTCGACCGCCTGACCGTGCGTTACTCCTGGGACGGTCCGAACCCGGACTTTCTGGCCAAGCTTGCCGGTGCATCGCCTGCACGTTTGTGCCTGCCTGCCGCCTATATGAAGCAGTTCCATGCGAAATATCAGACAGAGGAAAAACTCGCCAAGCTCATCAAAAAGAACAAGGTCGATGACTGGAGCAGCCTGCATGTGAAGATGTCACGGCAGGTGCGCCCTGAGAACCCCGATCTTCCGACGCTCGATGCGTGGCGCAACGTCACCTCGCCGCCATCCGAACAGTTCATTTTCGAGCGCAATCCCTACTACCACCGCGTCGATGAAAACGGTCTGCAATTGCCTTATCTCGACCGGTTCCTGCTCAACGTGACGTCATCGGAAATCATCGCTGCAAAAACGGCTTCCGGTGATAGCGACCTGCAATTCATGGGTCTCGATTTCAACGACTATACGTTCCTGCGAGACGCCCAGGATCGATATCCGATCAAGGTCAACCTGTGGAAACGCAGTCAGGGCTCGCGGGTCTGCCTGTTGCCGAACCTCAATGCGGCCGATAATGTTTGGCGCAACCTGTTCCGTGACGTGCGGATGCGCCGGGCTTTGTCGGTCGCCATCGACCGGCATGAAATCAACATGGTCTGTTTCTACGGATTAGCCAAGGAAAGTGCTGATACCGTGTTGCCGGAAAGCTCGCTATTCCGTCCTGAATTCGCGAAAGCCTGGGCCGACTTCAACCCTGCCATGGCAAATGCGTTGCTGGATGAACTGGGACTGACCAAACGCAACGACAAGGGCGTTCGCCTGCTTCCAGATGGCCGCCCCGCCCATATCATCGTTGAAACCGCTGGTGAAAGCACGCTCGAAACGGACGTGCTTGAGCTGGTGACGGATCACTGGCGGAAAATCGGTATATCCCTGTCCAGCCGACCCACCCAACGCGATGTGTTCCGCAAACGCGCCATGGGCGGAGAAGTGCTGATGTCGGTTTGGTTCGGCATGGACAACGCAGTGCCAACGCCTGATATGCTGCCAGCAGGCCTTGCCCCTACAGGCGACGATCAGCTTCAGTGGCCCGTCTGGGGCATCCATTATCTGTCCGGTGGACGCGAAGGTAAGGAACCCGATCTGCCGGAAGCCGAGCAGCTTCTTGCCCTGCTCAAAAAGTGGCGCATCAGTATAACGGATGAAGAGCGTCGCGAAATCTGGCTGGAAATGCTGTCGCTCTATTCGCAGCAGGTCTTTTCCATCGGCATCGTCAACAGTGCGCTGCAGCCCATCGTGCATGTGACAAAAATGCGTAATGTACCAGAAAAGGCGCTCTACGGATTCGAGCCTACCTCCTATCTCGGTGTCTATATGCCAGATGCGTTCTGGTACGACGGAGACGCATGACATGCTCAGATATATTCTAGGGCGCCTGCTTGTGATGATCCCGACGCTCATCCTGATTTCGATGCTCGTCTTCACCATCATCGAATTGCCACCGGGCGATTATTTCGAAAGCTACGTTTCTGAAATGCGCGCCATGGGTGAAACAGCCAATCTGGCCGAAATCGAAGAATTGCGCGCCCGTTACGGTTTCGATCAACCAGCGCCGATCCGCTATCTTCGTTGGGCATCCGGCATGCTGGTGGGCGATTTTGGTTATTCCTTCGAGTATCAATTGCCCGTCAACGAAGTGGTTGGCGACCGTCTCTGGCTGACCATTCTGGTGTCGTTCGTCACCATCATCGTCACCTGGATCATCGCATTTCCCATCGGCATTTATTCCGCCACCCATAAATACAGCTGGGGTGATTACGGCCTGACATTTGTCGGTCTTTTGGGTATCGCCATTCCCAACTTCATGCTGGCGCTTCTTCTGATGTATTTCGCCAATATCTGGTTTGGCACATCCATCGGTCACCTGATGGACCGCGAATATCTCAACCAGCCCATGAGCTGGGACAAGATGAAGTCTATCCTCGAACATCTTTGGATACCCGTTCTCATCATTGGCACCGGCGGCACCGCAGGTATGATCCGCAGGCTACGCGCCAACCTTTTGGACGAGTTGCAGAAGCAATATGTCGTCACCGCCCGCGCCAAGGGCCTGCACCCTTTCAAGGTGCTGACGAAATATCCCCTGCGCATGGCGCTGAACTTCTTCATTTCCGACATCGGCTCCATCCTGCCCGCCATCATTTCCGGCGCGGAAATCACAGCCGTGGTCCTGTCGCTGGAGACAACCGGACCCATGTTGATTCGCGCCCTGCAAAGTCAGGACATGTATCTGGCAGGTTCCTTCCTGATGTTCCTCGCCTTCCTCACCGTCATCGGCGTGCTCGTCTCGGATATCGCACTGGCCATTCTCGATCCGCGCATTCGCTTTGGAGGCGGTAACATCAAATGACCACTCTTCCTCAGCCCGGCGCGCCGCTGCCGCATTATGTGTCGACGGCACCTTTCGATCCCAACCTGATCGAACCGACGACATCGGGCATGGCTGCCTTCAGTAAAGCATCGCAGTTCAAACTGATGTGGTGGCAGTTCAAGCAGCACAGGCTTGCGGTGTATTCCGGGGCATTTCTGCTGTTCGTCTATTTGTCGATCGTGATCTGCGAGTTTCTGGCCCCGTATAATCTGCACACGCGCAATGTCGAAAGCATCTATACGCCACCGCAATCCATCCATCTGTTTCACGATGGCCAGTTCGTCGGTCCGTTCGTCTACGGGCGCACGATGAGCCTCGATATGGACAATCTCAAGCGGGTCTATAGCGACGTGCCGACCGACGTCCAGAAACTGCGGTTCTTCTGCCGGGGCGATGGCTACCAGTTTTGGGGCCTGTTCGATAGCGATGTCCATCTGGTCTGCCCTGCTGAAGGCGGACAGATGTATCTGCTCGGAACCGACCGTCTGGGCCGTGACGTTCTCTCGCGCATCATCTATGGCGCGCGCATTTCGCTGACCATCGGCCTTCTTGGTGTGGCGATGAGCTTCGTTCTCGGCATCGTGATCGGTGGCCTCGCCGGCTATCGCGGCGGCGTGTTCGATCTGATCGTACAGCGCATCATCGAGGTGCTGCAATCCATTCCGAGCATCCCGCTCTGGCTCGCACTCGCCGCCATCATGCCGGTCACGTGGAGCCCCATCCTCGTCTACCTCGGCATTACCCTCATTCTCGGGCTTCTGGACTGGACCGGCCTTGCTCGCGCGGTGCGCTCCAAGCTCCTGGCGCTGCGTGAAGAAGACTATGTTCTGGCGGCACAACTGATGGGCGCAAGCACGTCGCGCATCATCGGTCGACATCTCATTCCGGGCTTCATGTCCCACCTCATTGCGTCTGCAACGCTGACCATTCCGGGCATGATTCTGGGCGAAACCGCACTCAGTTTCTTGGGCCTTGGCCTGCGCCCGCCAATCACAAGTTGGGGTATTCTTCTCACAGAAGCGAGAAGCGTGAGCGTGATTGCCCTGTATCCATGGCTTCTTCTGCCCACCATACCGGTGGTGCTCGTCATCTTGGCCTTTAATTTCTTCGGCGATGGACTACGTGATGCGGCAGATCCTTTCAAATAACCACGGACCGTCCAGTGACATATCTACCCGATACGACGTGCTATCAGAGCCTGAACAAGAGGTGCCCGCTGTGAGCACCCGTCTGAACGATGCCCGCATCCTGATGTACAGCCATGATTCCTTCGGGCTGGGGCATTTGCGGCGCTGCCGCACCATTGCCCACGCTCTGGTCGAGGATTATCGCGGACTGAATGTCCTGATCATATCAGGTGCCACGATTGCCGGCGCTTTCGACTATCGCGCCCGCGTGGATTTCGTGAAAATCCCGAGCGTCATCAAGCTTAGAAACGGCGAATACACATCTCTCGACCAGCATATAGATCTTCAGGAAACGCTGAAAATGCGCCGGTCGATCATCTATCATACGGCAGAAAGCTTCCAGCCGGATATCTTCATCGTCGACAAGGAGCCTATGGGCCTGCGGGGGGAGGTCGAGGAAACCCTGACCTATCTCAAAGCCAAAGGCACCAAGCTCGTCATCGGCTTGCGCGACGTAATGGATTCGCCACAACTGCTGGAAGCGGAATGGAAGCGAAATGACGTTCTGAACAAGATAGAACGCTATTACGACCATGTCTGGGTATATGGCCCGCCGGACTTTCATGATCCTCTCATCGGTCTGGATGTGCCGCCCAAGGTACGCGAGAAGATGGATTTCGTCGGCTTCCTGCAACGCTCGAAGACGCAATCGGAAAGCACCTCGCACCGCACTGTAGGCGATTACATTCTGGTGACGACCGGTGGCGGCGGAGATGGCAGCGAATTGATCGATGATGTGATCAACGCTTATAAATCCGACCCGGAACTGACCCAAAAAGCTCTGATCGTGCTTGGCCCCTATATGCCCGGCGAACAGCGCCTTCGCTTCATGCAGAATACCTCCGACATTCCCTATATCGAAATCATCGAATTCGATAACCGCATGGAAGACATCGTGGCCGGTGCCAAGGCTGTCGTGTCCATGGGCGGTTACAACACGGTTTGCGAAATCCTGTCCTTCGACAAACCAGCGCTCATCGTGCCACGCATCGTGCCGCGTGAAGAGCAGTTGATCCGCGCCAGCCGCGCATCGGAACTGGGTCTGTTCGACATGCTGTTGCCGGAGGACGCCGAAAATCCGAAGAAGATGGCACAGGCACTCAAAGACCTCCTCAATCGCGCGCCACCATCGGCCAATGGCAGAAACCTCAAGCTTGATGGGCTGGAAAATCTTTCCAAACGGATTGCCGAGTGGCTTCAACCTGATGATACCGTCAAAGCCCTTAGCCCCAGCGCCTGAGTTCAGAAAGAGACGCGGATATAGTGACCGTCAAAAAGAAAATCGTGGTTCTTCTGAAGGGATATCCGCGCCTTTCGGAAACCTTTATCGCGCAAGAGCTTCTCGGACTGGAGAAAGCGGGTCTCGAACTGGAGCTCGTCTCCATGCGCCGCCCAACGGACAAAAAACGCCATCCGGTGCATGATGAAATCCGTGCCAATGTCACCTATCTGCCGGAATATCTGCATGAAGAGCCGTTGCGCGTGCTCAAAGCGCTCTGGGCCTGCCGGGTGAAACCTGGATTTAGCAAGGCCTTGCGCCGCTTAGCCCATGATCTGCGTCATGACTTCAGCCGCAACCGCTTTCGCCGCTTCGGACAAGCTGCCGTGCTGGCCCATGAATGGCCAACGGACGCGGGATGGCTGCACGTGCATTTCATCCACACGCCGGCATCGGTTGCCGCCTACACCCATCTGATGACGGGCACCCCCTGGACGATCTCGGCACATGCCAAGGATATATGGACCTCCGGCGATCAGGACCTCTCCAGCAAGCTGGATAGCGCCCGCTGGGCCGTCACCTGCACCGCAAGCGGTTTCAGGCATCTGCAAAGTCTCTCAGCCGATAAGTCAAAGGTTCACCTCAGCTATCACGGGCTCGACCTCACCCGCTTTCCGCATTTCGAAGGTCAGCGCACACCGCGTGATGGCTCCGACCTCAACGAACCCGTTCGGATTCTCAGCGTTGGTCGTGCCGTAAAGAAAAAGGGCATAGACATCCTGCTGCGCGCACTGGCCGCCTTGCCAACGTCGCTGCACTGGCATTTCACCCATATCGGCGGTGGTGACGAGCTCGCCACGCTCAAGGCCCTGGCCGCCGAATTAGGCCTTTCAGAGCGTATTGTCTGGACGGGTGCCATGGATCAGAAGCAGGTGCTTGACCATTACCGGCAAGCCGATCTGTTTGCACTTGCGTGCCGCATCACCAGCGATGGTGATCGCGACGGACTGCCCAATGTTCTGGTGGAAGCCGCAAGCCAAAACCTTGCCTGCATTTCCACCAACATCTCAGGCATCCCCGAGTTCTTCATCAACGGCGAAAACGGACTATTGACGGCACCGGAAGATGCGACCGCGTTTTCGCAGGCCCTGCAAAGCGCGATCAGCGATCCCGAACTTCGGTCACGTCTTGGAGCGGCTGCGGAAAACCGCGTGCGCACCTCCTTCGATCACCGCAACAGCATCACCGAGCTGAAAGCTCTGTTCGAGCAGGAATGGGAGAAGCCCCTGTGACCGCCACGAAATCTGCGCCACGCGTCTTCTTCTACGTTCAACATCTGCTCGGCATCGGCCATATTGCCCGTGCCAGCCGGGTCGCGCGCGCGCTGGTGGAAGACGGATTCGATGTGACGCTGGTGACCGGCGGCACACCTGTTCCCGGCTTTCCGGGTGAAGGCATACGCCACATCGAACTGCCGCCGATTGCCGTCAGCGATGGCAGCTTCTCCGGGCTCGTGGATGCAACGGGCCAGCCGGTGGATGATGCCTTCAAGGATAATCGCACCAGCATGCTGCTGGGTGCCTATCGCGGAGCAAGACCGGATATCGTCATCATCGAGGCTTTCCCATTCGGGCGCAGGCAGGTGCGTTTCGAACTCATGCCTCTGCTGAGCGCCATAGAACACAGCCTCGAGCGCCCGCTGGTGATGACGTCGCTGCGCGATATTCTTCAGGAACGGGCCAAGCCGGGTCGCGATGAAGAAACTATCGCGCTCGTGAAAAAGCACTTCGACGCCGTTCTCGTGCACGGCGATCCGAACTTTGTCCGTCTGGAAGATACATTTCCCCTGGCCGACCAGATAAGCCAGCGCATCGTCTATACCGGCCTTGTCGCACCCTCCAAGCCGCAGCCGCCGCAGGAACGGTTCGACGTCGTGGTTTCCGCAGGTGGTGGCGCGGTGGGTGCAGCCCTTATCCGTGCGGCTCTGGAAGCAGCACCCTTGATCAAAGGCATCAAGAACTGGTGCTTCATTACCGGACCCAACATGCCGCAGGCAGATTTCGATGCCATCTCGGCACAGGCCGGGGGTGACATCTCTGTTTTCCGCTTCCGTAAGGATTTTGCCAGCCTGTTATCCGGCGCACGACTTTCGATTTCTCAAGCGGGCTACAACACCGTTTGCGATATCTTGCAGGCAAAATGCCGCTCGCTTCTCATTCCCTTCGCCGCGGGCGGAGAGACCGAACAGGGCGCACGCGCGTCGCGGCTGGCCAAAATGGGACTGGCTCACGTACTGGAGGAAAGCGCCATATCTCCGCAATCCATGGCCGATGCCATGGAGCAGGCGCTGGATCTCCCGGAACCGGACAGCATCAATCTCGATCTGGACGGAGCCGCAGGTACCGCGAAAATATTGCGCCGCCTTTATGATGAGCGGTAAGCAGCGTTAATATTTGAGCTTTTCCCGCCTGAAGCCGAGGCCGATCAGCCTGCCGGCCAGATGCGCCAGCAAGGGAAATCGCATGATCGCCAGAACGAAAGCGGGCGGACCCTTCGCGCGCTTTACATCGGCTTGATCCTTTTTGTTGCGGCTTCGCATCATCAATTGCAGACGCTGTGTCGCCTTGGTTGGAAAGGAGCGACGCTTTTCGATCGCCGCAAGATCGGCGTCGGTTATCGAACGCCCGGACGACAAAACCGGAATAAGTAGATTTGCTGTCGCCACGGCGTCCTGAATGGCGAGGTTGACGCCGACACCGCCAATTGGCGACATCGCATGCGCGGCATCCCCGATACAAATGAGACCAGGCTTCCACCATTGTTTCAGCCTGTCGATGCGCACGGTCAAAAGATAAGCGTCGTCCCAGCTTGCGATTTCCAAAAGTCGCTCCTTCGGCAACGGGCAGACCTCCGCGACCCGCTCCCGGAAGGCTTCCATCCCCTGAGCCTTCAGCTCTGCAAACACACCCCTGCGGACCACATAACCGCACTGCCAGTAATCACCACGGTCGATCAGCACGAAACCCTGTTGCGGACCGGCATGACCCATGGTCTGGGTCGGGTCACCGGGCTGCTTCGAAAGCCGCATCCACACGACTTCGGTCGGAACGCCAAAACGCTGGACTTCCAAACCGGCCTTTTCCCGCACAACCGAGCTTCGCCCATCCGCGCCGACAACTAGATCAGCCTTGATCGTAAGTGGCCCCTGCGGTGTCTCGACACGAAGGCCCGTGACCTTGCCAGCATTTTGCACAAGCTCCATCACCGAAGCATTCATCAGCAGCCGGAAATTCTCGTATTGTCCGGCTTTTCCCGCGATAAAGTTGAGGAAGTCCCATTGCGGCATGAAGGCGATGAAGCGGTTCTTCACCGGCAACCACGAGAAATCGGCAATCGTTATCTTTTGCTCGCCGATGTCCGCATAGAGCTTTTCCGCCTTTGTGTGCGGTAGCGCCAGAAACTCCTTCATGAAGCCGAGTTGTTCGATGATCTCCAACGTCGATGGATGAATGGTATCGCCCCGGAAATCCCGCAAAAAATCCGGGTGTTTTTCAATAACCACCACATCCACATTGGCGCGCGCCAAGAGAAGCCCAAGCATCATGCCAGCGGGACCACCGCCCACTATTGCAACCGTCGTCCTTATCGATTGACCTGCTGTAATATCCAAGTTTTCCATTGGCAATACCAAACCCTCGCCGCTCAAATTGCGGCCTGTGGCACATTTTTTGGATGCGGCCAGCCGTTGACGTCGAAACGGAACAGCCATTCGGAACGTGCGAAGATGAAGGCGAACGCCATTGCCGTCCATGTTCCCAGCAGCAAACCTGCTGCCACGTCGCTCGGATAATGCGCACCGACAATGACGCGTGACACACCGATGACCAGCGCAAGTCCGATGAAAACGAAACGGAACCGCGGTACCAGCATGAAGAACGCGCCGAAGAAAGAACCTGCCGCCGCCGAGTGGCCGGATGGGAAGCTCTCATAGAGATTGTCATCGGTAAACGGCGTCAGGCTATAGGCACCCATGTCCATCAGCAGTTCTGGTCTGGCACGGCCGATCACGAACTTCAGCAGATGAACCAGAATACTGGCCGTGCCGATTGTCAGGAAGAAGTAGAGAAACAACCGCCACGCCGTTCGTATGCGGCTGGAATGGGTTGAGCCCGTCAGCACGCGCGCCGCGATATAGGCCGCGATCGCCAGCAGACCGGTGCTATAGAGCATCCAGCGAAACGTGCCGAAATTGGTAATTGCGTTGTTAAAGCCTACGATGGGACCGGGAAGGGCTTGCGCGCGTTGTGAGATAACCGGATCGAACGGAATGAAAACCAGTACCAGAATAAAGGTTGCCGCCAAAATCCAACCACTGGAAACAAAAAAGCGCCGCATGCTATTCCCTTGCGTTAACAGCCTCGAATATGCGGGCGGTGTGGGCCAAAGACAATAGTCGCTTACCTCCTTGTTATACCCACCTTTCGCTTGTAGAGGCTTCACGGAAACATTTGGAAAAACCGGATTGATATGACGCAACCGCAGGGCTCGACTTTACCTGAAAAACTGACCGTTCTGGGTGCCACAGGTTCCATCGGTACCAACACGCTGGATGTCATAGGCCAGCTTGGAGGCCGGGACCGGTTTGACATCATGGCTCTGACCGGTGCTGGAAACATAGCTCTGTTGGCGCAGCAGGCACGCACGGTGGGTGCGAGGTTAGCGGTGACGTCGGAAGACGACAATTATCACGCTTTGAAAGATGCACTGGCTGGCAGCGGCATCAAGGTCGCGGCGGGACGGAGCGGCTTGCAGGAAGCGGCCGAGATGGAGGCAGATTGGGTGATGGCGGCGATTGCCGGAACGCCAGGCCTCGAACCGACGCTGACGGCTGCCCGACGCGGTGCCAATATCGCACTTGCCAACAAGGAATGCCTCGTTTCCGCCGGAGACGTTTTTATCCGCACCGTCTCCCAAGGTGGTGGCCAGCTGATACCTGTCGACAGTGAGCACAGCGCCATTTTCCAATGCCTTGAGCCCGCAAACAAACAGAACGTCGAGCGCATCGTGCTGACCGCATCCGGCGGCCCCTTCCGCACCTTCAGCCGTGAGCAGATGGCGGGCGTGACGGCAGATATTGCCCGCGCTCACCCCAATTGGTCGATGGGCCTGAAGGTTTCCATCGGTAGTGCCTCCATGTTCAACAAGGCGCTGGAAATGATCGAGGCGAAGTACCTCTTCGATCTGAAGCCGAGCCAGATCGAAGCCATCGTCCACCCGCAGTCGATCATCCATTCGATGGTGGCCTATACGGACGGATCGGTCATAGCCCAGCTTGGCTGCCCGGATATGCGCACGGCAATCGCCTATGCCCTGACCTATCCGGCACGTGGCGAGATCAATGTGGAGCGACTGGACTTTACCAAGCTTGCGAGGCTTGATTTCGAAGCCACTGACGAGGTTCGCTTCCCCGCCCTGCGGCTGGCCAGAACTGCGCTGGAACGTGGCGGCGCGCAAGGTGCAGTCCTGAATGCCGCAGACGAGACCGCATTTCACGCCTTCGTCGATGGTCGGATCGGCTTCCTCGACATGGCCGATATCGTCGAGATCGTCATGGACAGAATGAACGACGGGCAGTCAGCACAGACGATAGACGCCGTGCTAGCCGCAGACGCTCAGGCGCGCGCCTATGCGCAAGAAGCTGTTCTGCAAAAGCAACAGGCCGCCTGAAGCCCTCACGCACAGATTGTCTTCCGCGCCTGCCTTGACTGGCATGCGAAATGTGAAGCCGTGTCAAAAAACTCCATAAAAATGTGGGTTGCCTGACTTCGCAATAGCGGCTATGTGCATTTTGTAATGTAATTACATTACATTCAATCTAGCACGATGAACGATTTTGAGGAACGCAAGATGATCACCAGACACGCCCTAGCGCTAGCGATCGGCACCACGTTGCTTCTCAGCACGGCAGCATTGGCAGAAGAAACCAAGGCACATTCTCACAGCCATTCGCATGATCATGCCAAGGGTTCGAGCGAGATTTACAAGGGCTATTTCGAGGACAGCCAGATCAAACCGCGCACGCTTTCCGATTGGGAGGGGGACTGGCAATCCGTTTATCCCTATCTGGTTGATGGCTCGCTCGATCCCGTCATGGCGCATAAGGCTGAGCATGGTGACAAAAGCGCCAAGGAATATCGCGACGAATACGACACCGGTTATAAGACCGACGTCAACCGCATCGTCATCAAGGGCGACAGCGTCACGTTTTTTCGCGATGGGAAGCCGTCAGAAGCGAAATACCTCTCCGACGGATACGAAATCCTAAAATACAAGAAGGGCAATCGCGGGGTTCGTTACATCTTCAAAAAGAGCGGCGGGGATGCGTCCGCTCCTGAGTTTATCCAGTTCAGCGATCACACGATAGCACCGCAAAAAGCCGGCCATTACCATCTTTTCTGGGGAAATGACCGCAGCACAGTTCTGGCCGAACTCACGAACTGGCCGACATATTATCCAGCCTCGCTCGATGCGAAGCAGATCGTCCATGAGATGCTGGAACACTAACGCGACACCAGCAATAAAAAAGGTCGCGACTTGCGCAAGTCGCGACCTTTGACCAGATGACTTGGCCGATATCAGGCCACAGCTCTTGCCAGAGCACAACGCGCCCAGAGCTGATGCAATGCGCCGACCAGCTGCTCCAGATCGGCATCGCTGTGCAGCGGTGTCGGTGTGATACGCAGGCGCTCGGTCTTGCGCGGCACCGTTGGATAGTTGATTGGCTGAACGTAGACGCCGTGATCATCCAGCAGAATGTCCGAAATCCATTTGCACTTGGCGGCATCGCCAACCATGACAGGCACGATGTGGCTGGGATTGTGCAGATGCGGAATGCCACTGGCATCCAGCATCGAACGCAGTGTCCGTACGCGCTCCTGATGGCGGGCGCGCTCGAACGGGCTGGCCTTCAAGTGCTGGATAGAAGCAACCGCACCGGCCGCGAGAGAAGGCGGCAGCGCAGTGGTGAAAATGAAGCCTGACGCGAATGAGCGAATGAAATCGCACAACGCTACCGATGCTGCGATGTAACCGCCCATCACGCCGAATGCTTTGCCCAAAGTACCTTCGATGATCGTCAGGCGATCCATCAGGCCTTCGCGTTCTGCAATGCCGCCACCGCGCGGGCCATACATGCCGACAGCATGAACCTCGTCCAAATAGGTCATGGCACCATATCGATCGGCCAGATCGCAGATTTCCTTGATCGGGGAAATGTCGCCATCCATCGAATAGACCGATTCGAACGCGATCAGCTTCGGTGCCGCAGGGTCTGCCGCTTTGAGCTTGGCTTCGAGGTCTTCGAGATCATTATGCTTCCAGATGACCTTCTCACAACGGCCATAACGAATGCCCTCGATCATCGAGGCATGGTTCAGCGCGTCTGAGAAAATGATGAGGCCGGGAATTTTCTGCCCAAGCGTGCCGAGTGTCGCCCAGTTGGAAATATAGCCGGATGTGAAGACCAGCGCAGATTCTTTGCCATGCAGGTCGGCAAGTTCCTGTTCCAGCTTGACGTGGTGATGGTTGGTACCAGAGATATTCCGGGTGCCTCCCGCACCCGCGCCACAGTGATCGATCGCCGCCTTCATGGCCTCGACCACCTTGGGGTTCTGACCCATGCCGAGATAGTCGTTGGAGCACCAGACCGTTACGTCCTGCTTCACACCATCTGTGGTGTAGCGGGTCGCGCGTGGGAAATTGCCTTGCTGTCTCTCGAGATCGGCGAAGACGCGGTATCGACCTTCCGAATGTAAGCCATCCAGCTCGGTCTTGAAATATGCCTCGAAGTCCATTTCATGCTCCAGAATTCTTGTGGTTGTTTTCGGTCCACGTCCCCGGACCGTCAACCCCTCTGACGCGTATTGCTCGAAACTGCGTCAATTCGCCCTTAGTTTTGAACCATTCCAAGGAGACTTATAAGAGATTTGACAAAGCGTAAAATTGATTCACATCAAAGCGAGGCGGAAATGGAACTTTTCTTCCCATACCTCGTTCAGTAGGGCACAATCGATTTGGGACGGGAGGCGTAGCCTGGCAAGGGGAGGCTTCCATAAACACATTCGACTTGTTAGATATCTGTTGCGGTCGGAGGTAGCAGTCGCCGCAGATAACCTATGGGACGCCTACCAAGAGCCATAGAGCTCGTATGTAACGTTGGAGAGAGTTCATGAAAAAGGCTATTATTTTCGCCGTAATCGGCTTGACGCTGGCAGGCTGCACGCAAACTGAAAAGGGTGCGGGTACAGGCGCAGTTGTTGGCGGTATTGCAGGCGCAGCAATCACCGGAAACGTACGCGGTGCAGCTGTTGGCGCAGCACTCGGCGGCGTGACAGGTGCCCTCATCGGCAACGCTTCCGAGCCAGGCTATTGCTACTATCGCGACCAGTACGGTCAACGTTATACTGCACGTTGCCGCTAACATCGCCAAATTGGCACGTTATGAAGCCCCGGTTCGCCGGGGCTTTTGCGTTTATGGTCGGAAAAAGCGCTTTTTCGGGTGCCCAATCTGGCCATTTATGCTTAAGCTGTCATGTTAACGGACGGTCAACCGCTAGGGCCGATAATAAATGCTCAACCATAAAGTAGCCCATGCCGATAGTGCGGACTAACCCAAAGAAGAGTATTGCGTTCTGGAAGGCAGGCACCGTTTTGGCGGTGGCAGCAACAGTGTCGTTTTATCCAGGGTTTGCCCGTCAGGCCTACGCACTCAAGATTTTTGGCATCACCATTTTCGGTTCCGACGACAAGAAGGACGAGGTTCTCGATCCCGTCTCCTTCACCGTCACGCTGAACGCGCCGGACGCAGATGCAAAGCTGAAAGAGAGCCTCGAAAACAGCTCGCTGCTGACATCTGAGCCAGACAAGCCCGCATCGGGCGATCTGGGTCTGATCATCCGGGCCCGAGATGACCGCGAACGCTTGATCGCGTCCCTTTACGAAAACGCACGATATGGCGGCATCGTCAAAGTGACGGTTGCGGGGCAGGATATCGATTCCATCCCGCCAAACCCCTCCTTTAATCGCTCAGGCCCCATCCCGGTTGTTATCGATGTGACGCCCGGTCCCGTCTTCACGCTGGGAACCGTCAGGCTTGAAGGCGACGTTACAGGACATGACCTTTCCGAATACGGGCTTGTTACGGGTGGCAATGCGGGTTCGCTGGCGATCATTCGCGGCGGCAACAAGCTGATCGAAGACCTCAAAGCAGAGGGACGGCCTCTTGCAGAACTGACCAAGAGGGAGGCCGTCGCCAATCATGCAAACAACACGGTCGACCTCACCCTGTCCGCCAAGGGCGGGCCGGTCGCGCCTCTTGGCGAGGTCGCGGTCAAAGGCCAGCGTACGGTCGATCAGAATTTCATCCGCAAATATTCGCGTCTCAACGGTGGTGAGCCCTACTCGCCGGAAAAATTGCGCAAGGCTTCTGATCGGTTGCGCAAACTGGGTGTCTTTTCCAGTATCACCATCAAGGAAGCCAACACGCTTGCTCCCAACGGCACCATTCCGCTGACCATCGAAGTTTCGGAAGGCAAGCACCGTTATCTCGGAGTCGGCGCACAATACTCAACGACAGAGGGCATTGGCCTTCAAGGGTATTGGGGCCACCGAAATCTGTTCGGCAAAGCCGAATCACTGCGCATCGAGGGTGCGGTTTCTCGCCTGGGTGAAGCGTCCAATGTGCAGGATATGGATTATTCCGCCGGCATCATTTTCACCAAACCCGGCGTCTTCAATCCGTCAACGACATTTACCGCAAGCCTCAAGGCCAAGACCGAGCATCCCGACACCTATGATGCGCGATCAGTCACTGGCTATGGCGGGTTCGCCTATGAGTTCAACGATTACGACACAGCATCCGCTGGATTGGAGGTCGAGTGGACGGATTCAGACGATGCATTTGGTAACAACCAGTATCTGACGACGTCTGTACCGCTGGAATTTGTGCGGGATATGCGCGATGACAAGCTGAACCCGACGGAAGGTTTTCGTGCATCGATTTCCGCCAAGCCCAGCTATGAGGCGCTCAACGGCACGTTCTTCACGTCCTTCGAAGGCTCCACGACAGGCTACAAGGGTCTTGGTGCCGACGATCAGGTGGTTCTGGCCGGAAAGATCGCCGCTGGTGCACTGATTGGCGTCGGCGCGCTGGAAGATATTCCACCGACCCGCAGATTTTACGCAGGCGGTGGCGGATCGGTGCGCGGCTACAGCTACCAGGAAATTTCGCCTTATAATGCCGCAAACGAAGCCACCGGCGGGCGCTCCTATGTCGTCACCTCGCTCGAGGCTCGCGTCAAAATCACCGAAACCATCGGCCTTGTTCCCTTTTTCGACGCAGGCGTGGTATCATCCGATCTTGCTCCGGATTTCTCGGATATTCGAGCCGGTGCGGGCATAGGTCTTCGTTATGCCACGCCTTTCGGCCCCTTGCGTCTTGATGTTGCCATGCCACTCCAAAAATACGAGGGCGGAAGCAGCTTCGGCATTTATGCCGGCATCGGGCAGTCGTTCTGAAAAGAACCTCAGATAACCAGCAGAGTGTAGATAGCTTCAGATGACCGCATTGATTCGATTGCTGAAATGGTTTGTCTATATTGCCGTTGGCATCATTGCGCTGGTCGTGGTTGCAGTCCTCTTCATCGGCTACACGCCGACAGGCGCACGGTTTGCCGCAAACCAGATTTCTGCACTCATTTCGACTCCCGATCAAAAAATTGAAATCTCACCCCCTTCCGGTCTGCTGACAGGCGATTTGAGACTGGATAGCGTCGTTCTTTCAGACCGCGAAGGCGTCTATGCGCGCGTTGGCGGCATCGAGGTCGACTGGTCGCCGTCCGCTCTTGTGAAGCGCACGTTTCATGCGCAACGAATTGCGGCCGCCAATGTGACCTTCGACAGGTTGCCTTTGCCATCGACAGCGCCAAAAAACCAGGATTCGAGCGGCTTTTCCCTGCCGGTTGCTATAGACATTGACGACATCTCTCTGCCGGACATCCGCCTTGGCGAACAACTCGCTAGCCGTCCCTTTGAGTTGGCAGCCACGGGTAACGGGACGGCGGCAAACGATGCCATCGCATTGTCTCTCTCTGCCAACCGCAAGGATGAGCCACAGGCGAAGGTCACCGCGGACATCGCCTTTGCGCCTGATGACAACGTGCTGAAACTCGATGCGGCTTTGAACGAACCGCAGGGTGGATTGCTGGCCACTCTTCTGCGCCTTCCCGATGCGCCGTCCGTAGCACTGACGGTGAGTGGTGAAGGTCCATTATCAGACTGGAGCGGCAAGCTAAGCGGAGCAGTGGCTGGCAACCCGGTTCTCGATCTCAACGGGCGTCATCAACTTGGCCCGGACGGGACGCGACGTGTCGAACTGCATGGTGGAGGTCAGCCGGATATGCTGTTGCCTCCGCTCGTCCGTCAGCTTTTTGCCGGTCAGTCGAAGCTTGATCTCGCTGCAAGCATATCGCCCGAGGGCCGCATCAGCGTCGAAAGCGGCAATCTGGAAACCGGAAAATTGCTGCTGACGGCATCCGGCGCGATGGATACGCAGGGCCAGAACGACCTCGTCGCCAATTTGATTGGCACGAACGGCCCCGTCGATGTTCGGCTGCCGCTGGAGGGCGGCGAACTCGCCGCTCTGGTCAACGGTGTCGATCTGTCTCTCCGTGGCGACGCGAATGCCGCAAAACTGAATATGAGCGCATCGTTGCGATCCCTAATCATGCCGCAGGGTCGTCTGGATGACGTGAAGCTATCGGCAAATAGCAATGATCTCAATCTGACAAACCAGACCGGCACGGTACAGACCTCACTCAGCATTGCCCAGTCGGCAATGACGACACCTGATATTGAGAGAGCCGTCAAAGCGCCGTTGAAGCTGAACGCGCCGTTGCGTATCTCCCCACAGACCATCGCATTCGAAGGTGCCACGCTTGAAAGCGCCAGCATCGGCGGCACTGGCAGCGGGACCTATGATCTGTCTGCGGGCACGATTGCATCCAACCTTCGCCTGTTCGTTCTTCCGGCCGTTTTGCCGCCCGCACTCGCAGAGAAATTCGACACCACCATCGCCATCGACGCCTATGTGAACAGCACAATAGGTGGCGCAACCCGCGTCGAGAACCTCGTCGTCAAATCCGGAACGCTGGAAGCCAACGGCGATCTCTCGCTGGAGAATGGCAATGTCACTGCAAAGCTCGGCGGGCGTTTGCCAGCGCTTGAAAAGCTGACCCCGCAAGCCTCGGGTGCACTTGGATTTTCTCTGGATGCTTCTGGCCCCATCAACGCTGCCGATTTCCAGGTCAGCCTGAACTCGGCCAAAGCGACGCTGGCTGGTCGTGCGCTGGAAGCCTTGAAAGTCTCAGCAAAGGGCAAAGCCGATTTCAGCGCACCGCAGGCACAGTTGCAGGCCAGCGGAACACTGGACGGACAGGTTATCGATGCGTCTGGCGAATTGGTTCAGGGTGAAAACGGCACGGCTATTCCGAAATTAAATGTTACGGTCGGGCGCAATGTTTTGACCGGAAACCTGCAATTCACACCGCAATTCCTGCCATCCGGCAACCTCTCTTTCGATTTCCCCGATCTTTCGCTGCTGGCCGCACTGGCTGCCCAGCAGGCCAATGGCGACGTCAAAGGCGACGTCGTGGTGTCCAATGCGGATGGAAAGATCGCAGCAACGATCCGTGCCGCCGGTGGCACCATTTCTCAAGGCACCACGACCATCTCCAAGCTTGCGGCCGATCTCAAGGTCGATGATGTCGTGGCGCTGGCTGCAAATGGCAAGGTTACCGCTGAAACGATCAATGCGGGTGCGGTCTCTATCTCCGGCCTTGACCTCGACATCAATCACTCCGGCACGGCAACCACTTTCGACCTCAACGCCCGTTATGACAACGCACCTCTGCTCCTCAAGGGAAGCGTCGATACGGGTGCTGCCCCGATGACGGTGAAACTGGACGCCCTCTCGGCCACCCCTCGCGGCATTCCGGTCAAGCTTTCACAGCCAACCTCCATAGCCATCAACAACGGAACAGCGCGCATCTCCGGCCTCGTTATCCAAACCGGAAATGGACGTATTGAAGTCAATGGCACGGCAGGATCGGCGCTCGATCTCAACACAGCCATCCGTGCGCTTCCCGCCAATCTGGCCAATGCGTTTTCCCCTGGCCTCGACGCATCCGGAACGATTTCTGGAACGGTGACCGCAAAGGGCTCGGCCTCTGATCCGACGGTTGTCTATGACCTGACATGGTCCGATGCCGCCCTCAGCCAGACACGCAGTGCAGGTTTGGGTGCGCTTGGCGTGAAGGCCAAAGGGCAATTCGCCAGCGGCACCTTGAGACTGGATACCAATGTCACGGCGCAGGGCGGGCTGACGATTTCCGGCGGCGGAACACTTGGCATCAGCGGTAACCGACCATTGTCGATGGCTTTCAAGGGAAACCTGCCGCTTGGCGTTCTTGGCGCTCAGACATCAGCACAGGGCTTTGACGTCGCGGGCACGGCAGCCGTAGATGTCAAGATCGACGGCACAGCCAGCTCACCCATCGTGACCGGCAGCATTACGACGAACGGCACACGCGTCACCGACGTACGCCGCAATCTGACGATCAACAATCTTGGCGTCACGATCAATTTTGACCGCGATAAAGCGACAATCTCCAGATTAAGCGGGCAGCTTGCAGGCGGTGGAACGATCTCCGGTACCGGCTCCGTCGGCATCTTGCCAGCCTCCGGTTTCCCGGCAGATCTGACCATTACGCTTAATCGCGCCGCCTATAATGATGGCACGCTGTTCACCACCCAGGCCAGCGGCACTCTGACGCTGAAAGGTCCCATACTATCCTCACCGGTCCTGGGGGGCACGATCACACTGGACAAAAGTGCCATCACCATACCGGAGCGCCTGCCCGCCTCGCTTCAGCAGATCGATGTGAAGCACAAGAACGCACCACGGGCGGTACGTGTGCAGGACCAGAAATTGAACGGTGACAAGGGCGGCAGCGGCAGTTCGTCGTCCATGGCATTGGACCTCAAGATCAATGCGCCGAGCGGTATCTTCGTTCGTGGTCGTGGTGTTGATGCGGAACTGACCGGCGGCGTGACCGTGCGCGGCACCGCCTCCAATCCCGAAGTCTCAGGCGGCTTCGAGATGAAACGCGGCAGACTGGAAATTTTGACCCGACGTCTGGATTTCACCACCGGCGACATCACGTTCGGCGGCGGATTGGTGCCGGTTCTCAACATGGCGGCCGACTCGACAGCTGGCTCCACGACCGTGACCGTATCAGTCACCGGGAATGCGAATGACCCAGCCTTTGCCTTCACATCGTCCCCGGCATTGCCACAGGATGAGGTGATGGCGCAGTTGATCTTCGGTCAGTCCATGTCGAAGCTCTCCGCATTGCAGATCGCAAGACTTGCAGATGCCGCAGGACAACTGGCCGGTGGGCGCTCCACATCGCTTTTCGATAGTCTGCGCAGCAATCTCGGTATTGACGATCTCGATATATCGACCGATTCCGAAGGTCAGGCGCGCGTTTCGGCCGGTAAATATCTCAATGAAAAGACCTATCTGGAACTGGAGCAGAGCGGAAGCTCCGGCGCGAAAGCCATCATCAATCTCGATGTCGGCAAGGGCGTCAAACTGCGCGGATCAGCGGGCGGCGACGGTGAAGGTGCTGCCGGTATTTTCTACGAAAAAGAATATTGATCGGCATGGGGCGGCGGGAACCCTTATGGTTTCTCGCATCTCTCCTTAATCGAATATCAATAATCGGCAAATTCAGAGATCCTTAAAGATAATGTTGTAGATGAATTGTTGTTGCCTTGAACAGTTCGCTGACTGTTCACGTCCGCGCGCAACAGCAAAAGCCGCAATGCGCACATGCGTGTGCCATTGTCATGGAGTGTCATCCACGTGCTATCTCTTCTTGGAACGCATGCGAAAGCCGTTCTAACCGCTCTTAGCCACTCACAGGCGATGATCGAGTTTGACACCGGTGGCATAATTCTTTCAGCCAACGAGAACTTCTGCCGAGCCATGGGCTACACCGCCGAGCAAATCGTCGGTAAGCATCACAGCATGTTTTGCGAAGCTGACTATGCCAAAAGTCAGGATTACCGCACATTCTGGAAAAATCTTGCCGATGGAAAATATCAGGCACAGCAGTACAAGCGGCTCGCTAATGGTGGACGCGAAGTCTGGATCCAGGCCTCCTATAACCCTATCGTCATCGGTAGCAGGGTAAAGAGCATCGTCAAGATCGCAACCGTGATCACCGAGGCCAAGACGAAGTCCGCTGAAGACTCCGGCAAGCTCAACGCATTGTCGCGCGCTCAGGCCATCATCGAGTTCACCACGTCTGGCGACATCATCACCGCCAATGAGAATTTTCTCTCCTGCCTGGGATACAGCCTTCAGGAAATCCGTGGGCAGCACCACCGCATGTTCTGCGACGAGCAGTTCCGCAACAGTGCCGATTATGTTGAGTTCTGGCGCAAGCTTGCGGCAGGGGAATTCATTTCTGCCGAATTCAAGCGCATCGGCAAGGGGGGCAAAGAGGTCTGGATTCAGGCGTCTTACAATCCCATCATGGACCAGGAAGGTCGGGTTTTCAAAGTCGTGAAGTTTGCGACCGATGTCACTGAACGCGTTCGCGCAGTGGATGAGCTGGCACACAGCCTGACAGCCTTGGCAAATGGCGACCTGACTGCCACCATTGAAACACCGTTCATTCCAACACTGGAAAAGGTGCGTCAGGATCTGAACGGCTCGCTGCAAAAGCTGCAGAGCGCTATGCGTGATGTTGCGGAAAGCACCGGCAGCATCGCCACCGGATCGCGCGAAGTCAGCGAAGCCTCGGATAATCTTGCCAAGCGCACGGAGCAGCAAGCCGCAGCTGTCGAGGAGACCTCTGCAGCGCTCAACGAAATTACCAGAACCGTCGCGCAGAACACAGTCCGCGCAGAAGAGTCCGGTCAGCTCGTTGCAAAAACAAAGGCAGGTGCCGAACGTTCGGGAGCTGTCGTTGGCAAGGCGATCGAAGCTATGGGGCGCATCTCGCAATCATCGAGCGAAATCAGCAACATTATCAGCGTCATCGACGACATCGCGTTCCAGACCAATCTCCTTGCCCTGAACGCCGGCGTCGAGGCCGCTCGTGCTGGTGAAGCCGGAAAAGGCTTTGCAGTCGTCGCCCAGGAAGTACGAGAGCTTGCGCAACGGTCTGCCAAAGCTGCCAAGGAAATCAAAACCCTCATCAACACCTCTGCCGAACAGGTGAAGGAAGGCGTCGAACTGGTTGGTGAAACCGGCAAAGCGCTCGATACGATCGTAACGCAGGTCTCCGAAATCAACAATCATGTCGGTGCAATCGTCGAAACTGCGCGAGAACAGGCCACCGGGCTGAAAGAGATCAATCACGCCGTCGAAGCAATGGACACCAATACGCAGCAAAATGCCGCGATGGTGGAAGAAACGACGGCCGCCAGCCACAGCCTTGCTCACGAAGCCGATGTACTGAGAAATTTGTTAACGCAGTTTAGATTTGGGAAACATTCTTCTGTTACAAATCATAGGATGAAGCCGGAAGACAAAGCCCCGGTTGTTCGTACACCAGGCAGGATGCCAAAATCCGGATACGCTAGCGTCGGTGCGCTTGCACTAGCCCAGAACAAGGATTGGGAAGAATTCTGATGGTTACGATTAATTCTACGAACTTTGGTGGCGATACCCTCGAAATCATCGCGTTTCGTCTCCACGATCAGGAGTTCTGCGTCAAAACGACCACGATCCGTGAAATTCGCGGCTGGGCTCCGTCCACACCATTGCCACACGCGCCAAAAGACGTAATCGGCGTTATGAACCTTCGCGGATCGGTCATTCCGATCATTGACCTCGCTTACAAGCTTGGCATGAAGAGCACCGTTGCCAACGAGCGTAGCGCCATCGTCGTCGCAGAAGTGCACAACATGGTCATCGGCATGCTTGTCGACCGTGTTTCGGACATTCTGACGATCCCAGCAAGCCAGGTACAGCCAGTTCCGGAAGTATCCGCTTCCTTCGACAAGTCATTCTCGGAAGGTATCATTGCCAACGAACACGGCATGATCTGCTTCCTGAACCTCGCCAAGATGTTCAAAGGCGCAGACCTAGAGGACATCGCTGCTTAAGCGTTGCGTTGATCACCTTTATTATCGAAGACTTCAAAACGCTGTTGGGCACCTGCCGGACAGCGTTTTTTGCTTTTGCGCGTGCCGATAAAAACGCTCCAAGCTTCACAAAACGGTTCTCCATCTGCAGGATATAAAGCCAAAATAAACAATTATCCGACATCGCTAAATCCAGCCCAAATTTAGTCTTGCGCGCGACAAAAATAAACTTCGGCGATAGTTGTCATCAACTTTGTATTAATATTAATAAGCTCTAATGCAATTAGAGAATGAATTTATCAGTGTGACCGAAACTCAATCGAAAACGCGCGCGACTTAGAAATGTACAGCCGCGGCTTTTTTCAGCTCACTTGGAGACGATATGCTTTGGCTGGGAAAAAATGCGAACAACAAACACGTCCTTGAGGCCTTTTCAGCCTCTCAAGCCATGATCGAGTTCGATCTGAAAGGGAATATTCTCAACGCAAACGAGAATTTCTGTAAGGCACTTGGTTACGGTTTGGAAGAGATCGTCGGCAAGCACCACCGCATCTTCTGCGATAAAGACTATGTGGGTACCCAAGCCTATGCCGAGTTTTGGAAAAGCCTGGCGGGCGGAAAATTTGACGCACAGGACTATAAACGCATCCGCAAGGACGGTACCGAGATTTGGATCGAAGCATCCTACAATCCTGTCTATCGCGGCGGTCGGCCCTACAAAGTCGTAAAAATTGCGACTGACATCACTGCGAAAAAACTGAAGGCAAAGGAAGATAGTGGCAAGCTGGAAGCGATCTCGCGCTCGCAGGCCGTCATCGAATTTCTGCCAACGGGCGAAATCATCACCGCCAACGATAATTTCTGCGCCACGCTGAACTACGCATTGACGGATATCGCCGGTAAGCACCATCGCATGTTCTGCGAGCCTGCTTACGCCGCCTCCAGCGAATACGCAAATTTCTGGAAACGACTGGCAGCAGGCGAGTTCATTTCCGATGAGTTCGTACGTTTCGGCAAAAACGGCAAGGAAGTCTGGATCCAGGCTGCCTACAACCCGATCTTGAACGACAAGGGAGAGGTCGTAAAAGTCGTCAAATTCGCGACGGATGTGACGCCTCGCATGAGCGCCATCTCAACTCTGGGCGATGCGTTGCGCCTTCTGGCGGAAGGAGAGCTCCGCCAACGTCTCGATAAACCCTTCGTCCCGAGCATGGAGAAGCTGCGTGGCGACTTCAACGAGGTGATCGAAAAACTGCGCTCGACCATGCAAACGGTGGCACAAAACGCTGCGACCATTGCCTCGGGCTCTGCAGAAATCCGCGTGGCCGCAGACCAGCTGGCGCGCCGCACCGAACAGCAGGCCGCATCTCTGGAAGAAAGCGCCGCTGCCCTAGAGGAAATCACCACGACGGTGAAGGATTCCAGCAAAGGCGCGGACGAAGCCGGAAAACTGGTCGGCTCAACAAAGGAAAGTGCAGAGCGCTCCGGCGACATCGTTCACCGGGCCATTGGAGCGATGGATAAGATTTCCCAGTCCTCCGGCGAAATCACCAATATCATCGGCGTCATCGATGACATCGCGTTTCAGACCAATCTTCTGGCCCTGAATGCTGGTGTGGAGGCCGCGCGCGCCGGTGAAGCTGGCAAAGGTTTTGCCGTTGTTGCCCAGGAAGTCCGTGAACTTGCGCAACGTTCTGCAAGCGCTGCCAAGGCGATCAAGGAACTTATCAATACGTCTCGCCAGCATGTCGCCAATGGCGTTGATCTCGTTGGTCAGACGGGTGATGCCCTCAAGCAGATCGCGTTGCAGGTCAGCCATATCGATGTCAACGTCTCGACTATCGTCAGAGCATCCAAGGAACAGGCGACCGGCCTGGCTGAAATCAACAATGCCGTGAACCTGATGGACCAGGCCACCCAGAAGAACGCCGCGATGGTGGAGGAAACCACCGCAGCAAGCCACGGACTGGCGCGCGAGGCGGAAAGCCTACGGGAGTTGCTGACCCAGTTCAACGTGGGCACGGCAAGCGCCTCCACCACCTATGACGCACAACCGGTTTCCAAACGGCTATCTGCCTGAAGGTAATCTCGTAGAGACTTTGAAAATAAAAAAGGCGGCCCGAGCCGCCTTTTCCGTCGAGATGAGATGATCAGGTAAACAGAACGAACGTCTTCTGCAACGTGATCCAGATACCCCAGGCGATGGGAATACCGACGATGGCCCAGGCGATCAGCGCCTTGGCATCGAAGCCACCCTTGCCGATGCCGAAGGAACCGGAAGGACCGGCGTCTGTCGACTTGGTCTTGGCCTGAAGCGATGCGACCTCTTCGTCCGACATGTACCATTTGTCCGCCAACGGCTTGACCATGAGGTTGGCAATCAACCCCAGCGCCAGCATGCCTGCCAGAATATACATTGTGAAGTCATAGACCTGAGCGCGCGGAATGCCCGCTGCGATCTGCGCTTCGCGAATGTAGTTCACGACGACAGGACCGATGATGCCAGCCGTTGCCCAAGCAGTGAGCAAACGACCGTGGATCGCGCCCACGAACTGCGTACCAAAGATATCCGCAAGATAGGCAGGTACCGTGGCAAAGCCACCGCCATACATCGAAACGATGATGCAGAGCATACCGACGAACAGCGCCTTGCTACCGATACCGGCAGCCCATGGAGCCGATGCGTAAAGCACGATGCCAAGGGCAAAGAAGGTGAAGTAGGTTGCCTTGCGGCCAATACGGTCGGACAGCGACGCCCAGAAGAACCGACCGCCGATGTTGAAGACCGACAGCAGACCGGTGAAACCGGCAGCAATGGCGGCGATGGAGGCCAGTTGTTCCGTCGTTAGATCCGAGAACTTGACGTCCGGCAGACCCAGCAGCGAACCGGCAAAGATTTCCTGAAGCATTGGCGACGCCATGCCGAGAACGCCGATACCGGCAGAGACGTTCAGGCACAGCACCAACCAGATCATCCAGAACTGCTTGGTCTTATGCGCGTTTTTCAGGTGAACGTGTCGTGTCGTGATCATCGAGTTCTTGGCAGCCGGGGCGGTCCAGCCCTCAGGCTTCCAGCCTGCTGGCGGAATGCGGTAGCCGAATGCACCAGCCATCATGAACACGAAATAGATCGCCGCCATGACGAGGAATGTTTCCCAGACGCCGATGGAAGCATCGGTGCGGAAATGGCGCATCAGGGTATCGGCCAAAGGCGCACCGATCATCGCACCACCGCCAAAGCCCATGATTGCCATGCCGGTCGCCATGCCGCGACGGTCGGGGAACCACTTGATCAGGGTCGAAACCGGCGAGATATAGCCAAGGCCGAGGCCGATACCGCCGATGACGCCAGCACCGAACCACATCAGCCACAGCTGGTGGGTCATGATGCCGACAGCCGCAACGGCCATGCCGCCGCACCAGCAGATGGCGGATACGAAACCGGCCTTGCGTGGACCGGCACGCTCCAGCCAGCCGCCCCAGATGGCAGCCGAGCAGCCAAGCAGCACGAAGAACAGCGTGTAGATCCAGCCAAGGTCACTGACGCGCCAGTCGCAAGTCGTCGTGAACAGGGCCGAGCCCAATGTCAAATCGGCGCAAGCGACGGAAGAGGTGATGCCGATCGCCTTGGTCAACGGCAGCCAGAAAACGGAAAAGCCGTAAGCCATGCCGATGCAAAGATGGATGCAGAGCGCAGCCGGTGGCACCAGCCAACGATTGAAGCCCGGCTTTGCGATAATTCTTTCACGGTCCAGAAGACCAGCACCCGTCGCCCCCGGCGCGAATGCTTCGTTCGTAGCAGTCATTGTGATGTCCCTCCATTCACCGCAAAGCGATAAATTTCGATTGTTGTTTATGTTCCGGCCCTGCTCGCGCGCCCTGCCATAATCGGGCAAGGCGCGCCCCACTCTTCCGAAACAATGTCCCAAGCCCCACAGGCTTTGCCGAAACCGGTTACCTCTGACGGGAACGCTTGTTTTCAGCAGCCTTTGTGTTGCAACCACTGCTCAGCAAATCATGTGCCAGAATGAAAATTATTATTTATCAAAGGGATAAAATGCGGCAGGGTGAGCGCTGAGACAAAATGTCCCACCTGCCGCGACAAAATGTCCAGCCTGCATGATTTTGAATATTGAGAACGACGAAGATCAGACAGTCTGCGGCAGCCAGATCGTAAATGTCGTGCCATGGCCGACGGTGCTTTCGACGGTGATGTCGCCACCTTGGCGCACGATCAGCATTTGGCTAACGGAGAGACCAAGCCCGGTGCCTTCCTGACGCTTCGTGGTAAAAAACGGATCGAAAATGCGCTCGACCACATCCGCGCTCATGCCAATACCTGTATCAGCCACAATGAACGAAACGCCTTGAGAGCCATGTCTTTCAGCATCATAGCTGCGCAGAGCAAGCGTGCCGCCTTGTGGCATGGCATGTGCAGCGTTGACGATGAGATTGACCAGGACCTGCTGAAGCTCCGTGCGGTTCATCATGACCTGCCCGTCAGCCCGGTCATCACGCACCACATCGATGCCCGCCCTGCTCAGCACATGTTTGACGAGCGGCATGCAATCTGAAATCACATCTGCAGGGTTTTGTCGTTCCACATAACCGGCGAATTCCTCCGGCCTTGCAAACTGCAAAAGCTTGCCCACGATCCGGCTGATGCGGTCCACCTGCTCGTCGATCAGGTTGAATTCCGTTGTCGCCGCATCTGCCTGCTGTCCCAGCACGGCCCGTGCCACCTCCAGATTGCCCTGTATAACGGCGATCGGGTTGTTGATCTCATGCGCAACCCCTGCGGTGATTTCACCGATGGTTGCCAGCTTCTCGGACATCACGAGTTGCTTAGTCGTCGCTTCGATTTGCAGGTTGGCGAGCTGCAATTCCTGCGTCCGCTCCTCCACGCGCACATTCAGTTCCTCATTCCACGCCCGCAACTCACCCTCGCGCTGCTGAAGCCTTGCCAGAAGACCATCGAGATGCACAGCCACCCGCCCGATTTCATCATTCATGGGTGGCAGGCCGGTTCTGGCACCCATATCCCCCTCCTCCACACTGGCAATGGTCTGGGTCATGCGCTCCAGCGGCTTGAAAATGCCACGCGCCCAGCGCAGAAACACCGGAATGCTGAGGATCGTGATCCCCAAAAAGGCAGCGATAACAGAGCCCAACGTCTCATATTTGGTGCGTGCGAACGGCGCTTCGAGAAAGCCGACATAGAGCATGCCGATCCGCTTGCCATAACTGTCGGTCAGCGGCTCATAGGCCGAGATATACCAGTCGTTGACGACATAAGCGCTGTCGAGCCACACACGCCCGTTATCCAGCACGGTCGATCGCACCGCATCCGACACCCGCGTTCCCAGCGCCCGGCGGTTTTCGAACAGGCGCACATTGGTGCTGATGCGCACATCGTCCAGAAACAGCGTCGCCGTTCCCTGACTACCGTCGGGAAGGCTTGCCTCGCGGTAGACCAGATCGTTGATCGTGTCGATGAAATCGAGATTCTGGTTCAAGAGCTTGCCGCCCACCAGCGCAGCCACTTCCCCTCCGGGCAGCATCACAGGGCTTGCGGCGTGGATCACCATGCCGCGCGTCTCGAACTGTTTTTCCGCTGATGCAGGCACCAGCTCCAACGTTGCGCGGTCACCCAGATCGGGTGAAATATCGCGCAGCTCTTTTTGCGAAAATACATCCATCGCAAAGGAAGGACTGCCGCCAAGCGCCTTGGCACGAACCGGCCAATCGGTGCGCACCTTTGCCACTTGCGAACCGGCGCTGGCCGTGACCGCACCATTCATGTCGATGACGAACAGAAAATCGAGACCCAGCCTGCCCCGGCTCGTTTCCAGATATTCGGCAAGCGGCAGCGACTGCTGCTGCACCAATATGTCGTGAAGCCGTGCCGAATTGGCGATGGCATCCAGACGCTCGCCGGTGTTCTCTAGAATTGTCGCCAGATATTGGTGCGCGATGGTCAGATCACCATTCACCTTGGAGATCAGCAAGGCATCAAACTTGGAACTCCACCGCGTCATCGTCACGCCGAGCAGCAGCGGCAACACCACCAGCATCGGCAAAAGCGCAATGGCAAGCAGGCGAACACGAACGGAGCGCGATGACTTCACTGTCTTGGGTGGCGACGTGTCTTCAGCCATGCCAGGACGACAGCTTGCGATCGATCGTCTTGCGGGAAACGCCCAAGCGACGCGACGCCTCATCCCTGTTGCCGCCCAGCTCCTCCAGCACGGCCAGAATGTGTCGGCGCTCGACATCATCCAACGTGCCACTGGCAACAGGCGATGGCGAACCACCGCGCAGATCATTGGGAAACCTGCCAAGAATAAGACTGCGCTCGATCAGATTGCGCAACTCACGCACATTGCCCGGCCAGTGATAAGCCAGCATCATGGACCTTGCAGCATTGTCGATATGGACCGGCGGCATCCCCAGTTGCTGCGAGAGCTTGTGCATGAAAAGGTCAGCCAGTTCCACCACATCGCGCTCGCGGTCCCTCAAGGGCGCGAGATAAATCTGCATGACATTGATGCGATAATAAAGATCGGCCCTGAACCGCCCCTTATCGACGTCGCTCGCCAGATCCGCATTGGTGGCGAAAACGAGCCTGATGTCCACCGGCACTTCGCGCTCCGCCCCAACAGGCCGCACCTTCCGGTCTTCGATTACCCGCAGCAACTTGCTCTGCAACGCCATCGGCATCTCACCGATTTCATCCAGAAACAGCGTGCCACCCTGCGCGTGCATGAAAAGCCCCTCGCGCCGATTATCCGCGCCTGTAAACGCGCCCTTCACATGGCCGAACAACTCTGTTTCCAGCATATCGGAGGGAATGGCTGCGCAATTTATAGGAACGAACGGCTTGCCGGCGCGGTCAGACAATTCGTGGATCGAGCGGGCCAGCACTTCCTTGCCAGTGCCGGATTCACCGGTCAGCAAGACGGATGTGGGAAGCGGTGCAACGCGGCTGATCATCTCCCGTGTCTGCTGGATGGTGGCGGAACTGCCCACCAAGCGGTCACGCAGGAAAAGATGATCGGACGCAGCCTTGAGTTCGTATTTCAGCGCAAAGTTTTCACGCTGCAACTGGATTCGGTCCAGCGAACGAGAAATCGCATTGAGAAGCTGGTTGGAGCGAAACGGTTTCAGCAGGAAATCGGCAGCACCGGCCCGGATTGCCAGAATGGCGGTTTCGAGATCGGCATAGGCCGTCATCAGAATGGCTTCCGCATAAAGCCCGATGGCGCGCTGTTCGGTCAGCCACTCCAACCCGGTCTTCTTCGGCATGATGTTGTCGAGGATGACGATATCGAAATGCCGCTCATCCAGCTTGCGGCTGGCCTCGGCGGTATCGGCGGCCTCGTCCACGAATTTGCAGCGCGGCTCCAGCGTGCGCATGAGAAAATTTCGGATTCCCGGCTCGTCATCCACGACCAGAATGGACGCCTTTGCAAGCCATGGACCGAACTCGGATTCTTGAGCCACACCTCGCGGCTTGGGAATCACTTCTTGCTGCACATCGTTCTCCCGCGATCCGCGTCCATCGACACGTGACGCTCCCTTCAACCAAGAGCGGTTCTAACGGATCGACCAGCGCATCATGCTCATTCTGAGTGGCTGGGCCACAGCGCAGCACCATAATTGACGAATAGCAGAGGCGGAGCCAAAAGCAAAATCGGCTAAACCTCTACGACGTAAAATGAGCCTGCGCTGTATCAACAGTCACGCGATCGAAATGTGTGAACACTTCGAAGTCTTCGCCCCGTGCGAGCGCAATCAACGTCATCCCCGCGGCATCTGCCGTTTCGATCGCAAGCGCCGTTGGTGCCGACACGGCAACCAATATGGCGCTTCCAAGGATTGCAGCCTTCTGCACCATTTCAACGGAGAGACGGCTCGTTACGACCACGACACCGTCCCGACCGTCATGCCCTGAGCGCAGCACTGCACCCGTCAGCTTATCAAGTGCATTATGCCGACCGACATCCTCCCGCACGGCAATGAATCCAATTTCCGGAACGTAAAAGCCCGCCCCATGAACGGCACGTGTTTGGTGGTGAAGCGGCTGCGCACCATTGAGCGCGTTCATTGCTGTAGCGATTGTTTCCGCGTCAATGCCGAGACGCACGTCCGACACATCGGGCACCGCGCGCACCGCCTGCTCGATGGATTCGATACCGCAAAGACCACAACCGACAGGCCCGGCCATATGGCGACGGCGAAGACGCAGGGCATCCGCCTGCGCATCGCGAAGCGTGACCTGCACGTCAAATCCTCGGTCTGCATCAAGGACATCGATGCAGTCGATCTCGTCAGCACCGGAGATAATGCCCTCCGTTAAGCTGAAGCCGGTCGCGAAATCTTCGAGATCAGCGGGTGTCGCCATCATCACCGCGTGGGTCGAGCCCCCGTAGGAAAAGGCGATCGGCACTTCTTCCGGCACGGAGCGTTTGCCGGTGGAAACAACGCCATCGCGACGCGACATTCTGATGACTGGTCTGGAGATGTTTTTGCCTGGCATCAGATGGGACCTTATCCGTTACGGACCGCACTGCATTACATGTCGTTCGTGGCCGATGCGGCATCTTGGCCGCGATACCCTCATATGAAAACAAAAAAAGCGGCCATCTAGGCCGCTTTCGTAAACCGGAGGGGGCGTCATTCCTTTGGAGAACCCGCCCTGTCCTTTCAAGCGGCGACGAGAACCTCGTGGAGGTTCGTCAGCTCGTACATGTACTTCTCAAGCTTCGTGCGATGTTCGTGATGACCGGTCTCGTCAATTTCTGCCTTGGCAGCATCGATCCGCTTCTGAAGCGTATCCGGTGTCATCTCATCGGCTGCAACGGCAGATTCGGCAAGCAATGTGCAGCCGCTCTGTACGATGTCGGCAAAACCACCGAACACAACGTATTTATGCGTTTCGCCGGAAGCGAACTTCACTTTGACGACGCCGGGCTTGATAGTCGTCATAACAGGCGCATGGTTCGGCAGAATCGTCATTTCGCCAAGCGTGGCGGGAATGACAACTTCAGTAACCGTTTCGGAAACAAGCAGACGCTCCGGAGAAACAAGTTCGAATTTGAAACTGTCGGCCATGGCTATTCACTTCTTTTCTGTTGCGCGACGAACAAAGGCGCGTGGAAAAGCCACGCGCCTTTTATTGATAGCATTATCAGGCGACTTCAGCAGCCATCTTCTTAGCCTTCTCGATGGCTTCTTCCATCGAACCGACCATGTAGAAAGCAGCTTCCGGCAAGTGATCGTACTCGCCGTTGACGAGACCCTTGAAGCCCTTGATCGTGTCTTCGAGAGCTACGAGCTTGCCAGGAGCGCCTGTGAAGATTTCAGCCACGAAGAACGGCTGAGACAGGAAGCGTTCGATCTTACGAGCGCGCGCAACGGCCAAACGGTCTTCTTCAGACAGTTCGTCCATGCCGAGGATGGCAATGATGTCCTGGAGAGCCTTGTAGCGCTGCAAGGTCATCTGAACCTTACGGGCAACTTCATAGTGCTCTTCGCCAACGATCAGCGGGTCGAGCATGCGCGACGTGGAGTCGAGCGGGTCAACAGCCGGGTAGATACCCTTTTCAGCGATCGAGCGCGACAGAACCGTCGTTGCGTCCAAGTGGGCGAACGATGTTGCCGGTGCAGGGTCGGTCAAGTCGTCGGCAGGTACGTAAATGGCCTGAACCGAGGTGATCGAACCCTTGGTCGTTGTGGTGATGCGTTCCTGCATCTGGCCCATGTCGGTTGCCAGCGTTGGCTGATAACCCACAGCGGAAGGAATACGGCCCAAGAGAGCCGACACTTCGGAACCAGCCTGCGTGAAGCGGAAGATGTTGTCCACGAAGAACAGAACGTCCTGGCCCTTGTCGCGGAAGTCTTCAGCGATAGTCAGACCCGTCAGAGCAACGCGCGCACGCGCACCTGGCGGCTCGTTCATCTGACCGTAAACGAGAGCAGCCTTGGAGCCTTCGCCGCCGCCCAGCTTGTTCACGCCAGATTCGATCATTTCGTGGTAAAGGTCGTTGCCTTCGCGGGTACGTTCACCCACGCCAGCAAATACCGAGTAACCACCATGCGCCTTGGCGACGTTGTTGATCAGTTCCATGATGAGAACGGTCTTGCCAACGCCAGCGCCGCCGAACAGGCCGATCTTGCCGCCCTTTGCGTAAGGGGCGAGAAGGTCAACGACCTTGATGCCGGTGACCAGAATCTGGCCATCGGTGGACTGCTCCACGTAAGATGGCGCTTCCTGGTGAATGGAGCGCATGCCGGAGGTAACCAGCGGGCCTGCTTCGTCAACAGGCTCGCCGATGACGTTCATGATACGACCAAGCGTCTCAGGACCAACAGGAACGGTGATCGGAGCGCCCGTATCACGAACGGCCTGACCGCGAACCAGACCTTCTGTCGAGTCCATGGCGATTGTACGCACGACGTTTTCGCCGAGGTGCTGCGCAACTTCGAGAACCAGGCGGTTGCCGTTATTGTCAGTTTCAATCGCGTTGAGGATCGCAGGCAGATCGCCTTCGAACGCCACGTCGACAACAGCGCCGATAACCTGCTTAACCTTGCCGGTCGCGCCAGTGATCGCTGCGGTTTTCTTTGGGGTAGCTGCCTTAGCCATTATCCTTACCCTCTTTCCTTAACCTCAGAGCGCTTCCGCGCCCGAAATGATTTCAATCAGTTCCTTGGTGATCTGAGCCTGACGCTGACGGTTATAGGAAAGCGTCAACTTGTTGATCATTTCACCGGCGTTGCGCGTGGCATTGTCCATCGCGCTCATCTTGGCACCCATTTCGCCAGCCACATTTTCGAGCAGAGCCCGAAAAACCTGAACCGAAATGTTGCGCGGAATAAGGTCTTCCAGAATGGAAGCCGCATCCGGCTCGTATTCGTAAATCGCCGTCGTTGCAGACTGCTCAACCTCGACCGCTGGTGCCGCAGCAGGAATAAGCTGCAGACCCGTCGGGATCTGGCTGATGACCGACTTGAATTCGGAATAGATCAGCGTGCAGACATCGAACTCACCGGCGTTGAAACGCGCAATGATCTTCTTGGCGATACCATCGGCATTCTCGAAACCCACCCGCTTCACGTCACGCAGTTCGATGCGCTCGATGATGTTGGATGAGAATTCGCGGCGCAGGCTATCGTAGCCCTTCTTGCCGACAGTCATGATCTTGACCGTCTTGCCCTGCGCGATCAGCTTGCGAGCGCGATCACGAGCAAAACGGGAAATCTGTGCATTGAAACCACCGCAAAGACCACGGTCAGCCGTGCAGACGACGAGCAGATGCACGTCGTCCTTGCCCGTACCGGTCATTAGAACCGGAGCAACGTCTGCTTCTACCGCTTGAGCGATATTGGCAAGCACGGCACCCATACGCTGCGAGTAAGGCCGGGCGGCCTCCGCAGCTTCCTGGGCGCGCCGAAGCTTCGCCGCGGCGACCATTTTCATCGCCTTGGTAATCTTCTGCGTCGCCTTTACGGAGGCTATGCGGTTTTTCAGATCCTTTAGTGAAGGCATCCGTTATCCGTCCCAGTCACGAGGCTAATCAGGAGAAAGACTTGGCGAAGTTTTCAAGAGCAGTCTTCAGCTTGCCCTTGGTGTCATCGCTCACAGCCTTTTCCGTGCGGATGGTGTCGAGAATGTCCTTGCCTTCCGAGCGGAGGTAGGAAAGCAGACCCTGCTCGAACTTGCTGATGTCAGCAACAGCGACCTTGTCCAGGTAACCGTTTACACCAGCGAAGATCACCGCAACCTGTTCTTCCGTCTTGAGCGGAGAGAACTGTGGCTGCTTGAGCAATTCGGTCAGACGTGCACCACGGTTCAGCAGGCGCTGCGTGGAGGCATCGAGGTCGGAACCGAACTGGGCGAATGCTGCCATTTCACGATACTGGGCAAGCTCGCCCTTGATCGAACCGGCAACCTGCTTCATGGCCTTGATCTGAGCGGCAGAACCAACACGCGACACCGACAGACCGACGTTAACAGCCGGACGGATACCCTGATAGAACAGGTCGGTTTCGAGGAAGATCTGACCGTCGGTGATCGAGATCACGTTGGTCGGAATGAACGCGGAAACGTCGTTACCCTGCGTTTCGATGACAGGCAGAGCCGTCAGCGAACCATTACCAGCATCGTCACCCATTTTGGCGGCGCGCTCGAGCAAACGGGAGTGCAGGTAGAAAACGTCGCCAGGATAAGCTTCGCGGCCCGGAGGACGACGCAGGAGAAGCGACATCTGACGGTAGGCAACAGCCTGCTTGGAAAGGTCGTCGTAACCGATCAGGGCATGCATGCCGTTATCACGGAAATATTCGCCCATGGCGCAACCGGCAAACGGTGCCAGGTACTGCATCGGAGCAGGATCGGAAGCCGTTGCGGCAACGATGATCGAGTACTGCAGAGCGCCACGCTCTTCCAGAACCTTCACGAACTGGGCAACCGTCGAACGCTTCTGGCCGATAGCCACGTAGACGCAGTACAGCTTTTCGCTGTCCGGACCACTGTCGTGAATGGCCTTCTGGTTCAGGATCGTATCGAGAATGATCGCTGTCTTGCCTGTCTGACGGTCGCCGATAACAAGTTCGCGCTGGCCACGGCCAACCGGGATCAGAGCATCGATGGCCTTGAGGCCGGTCGACATGGGCTCGTGAACCGACTTGCGCGGAATAATACCAGGAGCCTTGACGTCAACGCGCGAACGGCGCGTTGCGTTGATCGGGCCCTTGCCGTCGATCGGGTTGCCGAGAGCATCGACTACGCGGCCGAGAAGCTCTGGGCCGACAGGAACGTCAACGATAGCGCCAGTCCGCTTGACGGTGTCGCCTTCCTTGATGTCACGGTCGGAACCGAAAATAACAACACCGACGTTGTCGTTTTCGAGGTTGAGTGCCATGCCGCGAATGCCGCCTGGGAACTCGACCATTTCACCGGCCTGAACACTGTCGAGGCCGTAAACGCGGGCAATACCGTCACCGACGGAAAGCACTTGACCGACTTCCGAGACTTCTGCCTCGTTGCCGAAATTTTTGATCTGGTCTTTTAGAATTGCGGAAATTTCCGCGGCGCGGATATCCATCAGCCAACCTCTTTCAGTGCAAGCTTAAGGGTGGAAAGTTTGGTGCGAAGAGACGTATCAATCTGGCGCGAGCCAACCTTGACGATAAGACCGCCAAGAATGGATGGATCGATGGTCAGTGCGACCTTCACATCCTTACCAGTGACGCTCTTCAGCGCCGCTTTCAGTTCAGTTTCCTGCGCCTCATCCAGCGCATGTGCCGAAGTTACTTCGGCAGTAATCTCACCGCGATGAGCGGCAGCGATTTCACGGTAGGCAACAATCATGCCGGGAACAGCAAACAGACGACGATTGCCAGCAACGACCTTTAGAAAGTTTGCGGACAGACCAGAGATACCAGCCTTCACCGCAAGAGCAGAAATGGCACGCGACTGATCTTCAGAAGAAAAGACCGGGCTCGCAACCAGACGCTTCAGATCATCACTTTCATCAAGCAGAGCCTGAAACGTATCGAGATCGGCACCGACTGCATCAACAACACCCGCTTCCAAAGCGAGCTCGAAAAGCGACGACGCATACCTTTCCGCTACACCGGATGTTCCATGGGAGGCATTTGCCACGGGCACTTTTTCCCTGCTAATCGTCCAAGAAACAGGGGCCGATTTCGCGGCGCGCCAAATTCTTGAAATCGTTTCAATTTCCCCGAAAAAGACCGGAATTCCCCCCTGTCTTTTATCGATTTCGCGGTCCGTCTAGCATAGGAAGCCGGGACTCGCAACACGCGTGGTAACGGAAAGTGTCTTTTGAGCCAGAGCTGGAACGTTAATTTTTTCAAATTACGCAGTTGTGACCCGCAATGACATCATTATCGACGCAAAATCGTTTTTAGAACAACCCGAAGACGTACATCAACGGCAATGCAGCCAAGACGGAATGAACAACCAGGAGTAGGCAATTTCGCACCGTTGCTCCACCATCCGATAGGATCGAGAGAATGGCACCGAACACGGCAAGCGCAAAAGAAGCGCCGAATGCAAGATAGACCATGGGCTGCGCCAAAAGCAGCGCAGTTGCGCCAAAGCCGAGATAAAAGCCGCCGAGAGACGAGCGTAGAAGGACCAGCCCGTCCCGTCGATCCGTCATAAATTGCAAACCGAACAGGCGAAACGTCACCCCAGGTGCAAACATGATGAAAAGCCCGATTACGGCAGACACGGCCGCAGCGACAAAAGCCATTTGCTCGCCGAATTCGGTCGGAAAATAAAACTCCATGATAGTCCCCAAATCAGTGATCCCCTGCCGCCTTATGCCATGGCAGACGACACATCGAAAGAAGCTCAGAGAAAACTTTGTGGGTCTATATCCACCTGCACATGTACCGATCCACGCTCTTTCGGCCCGCCAGTGAGCATGGCCCGCATGAAGCCTTGCATGTCGGAGTTCCGCTTGCCGTGGACGAGCAGCCGGAAACGATACCGTCCGCGGATAAGCGCCAGCGGCGCTTCGGCTGGCCCCAGAAGCATGATGCCCGACGCCTGCGGTGCGGATGCGCGCAGTCCACGCGCATGGGTTTCGGCTTCCGCTCGCGTATCGGCAGAAACGATGAGAGAGGCCAAGCGACCGAACGGCGGCAGCAATGCCTTTTCCCGCTCGATCACTTCGCGTTCGTAAAATGCAGCGGCGTCGCCTGAAACAATGGCCTGCATGACGGGATGTTGCGGTTGATAGGTTTGCAACAGGCCATGGCTCTTGAGGCCGGTTCGGCCTGCTCGGCCCGTGACCTGTGACAAAAGCTGGAATGTGCGTTCCGCTGCGCGTGGGTCGCCATTCGCCAACCCCAGATCCGCGTCGACGATACCAACGAGCGTCATCAGCGGAAAGTTATGTCCTTTGGCGACGAGCTGCGTGCCGATGACGATATCCGCCTCGCCTTTGACGATGGCTTCCAGTTCCAGCCGTAAGCGTTTGATACCCATCAGGTCAGAAGACAGCACGATGGTCCGCGCCTCGGGGAAATGTTTCTCGACCTCCTCGGCAATACGCTCCACGCCGGGGCCACAGGCGGCCAGATGATCGAATGTGCCGCATTCCGGGCAGTGATCAGGCGTCGGCTGATTGTAGCCGCATTGATGGCACTGCAATTGGCTACGAAAGCGATGCTCGACCAGCCAGCTGGAACATTGCGGGCATTGGAAGCGATGACCGCAAACGCGACATAGCGTCAGCGGTGCATAGCCACGCCGGTTCAGAAAAAGCAGTGACTGCTCGCCTTTCTCGATGGTTTTGGCGATGCCGCGCAGAAGCACCGGCGACAGAAAGCCACCCCTCTCCGGTGGGTGGCGGCGCATATCGACCAGATGCAGGTCCGGCATTGCCGCATCACCAAACCGCGTATGCAGATGAATGGTGTTGTAGCGGCCCGACGTGCCGTTGACCTGGCTTTCCACCGACGGTGTCGCTGATACCAACACGACTGGGAAGTCAGCGATTCGCGCCCGAACAACCGCCATGTCGCGGGCATTATAATAGACGCGGTCTTCCTGCTTGTAGGCAGGGTCATGTTCTTCATCAACGATGATCAGGCCAAGATTGTCGAAAGGTAAAAACAGCGCAGAGCGCGCACCGGCAACCACCCGCACCTCACCCGTCACCGTTTGCCGCCAGACTTTTTCACGCATGCGCGGTGACAGATCGGAATGCCATTCCGCCGGTTTCGAGCCAAAACGGTCCTGAAAGCGATCCAGGAATGACGCTGTCAGCGCGATTTCCGGCAACAGGATCAGCACCTGTTTGCCCTGCCGCAGGGTTTCGGCCACGGCCTCGAAATAGACCTCGGTCTTGCCAGACCCGGTCACGCCATCGATCAGCGAAACCGCAAAGCCGCCCTTCTTGACGTCTTCCAGAATCTCTGACGCCGCCTGCTTTTGCGGCCCTTCAAGGCGAGGCTCGGTATAATCAGGATCGGGCTCAGCCACGACAGGTGGAGCGGGCAGGAAAACAGTTTCGAAAATGCCCTGCTTGGCCAAACCGTCGATGACGCTGGTCGATACGCCGGCAGCATTGGCGAGACCGCTTTTGGTCCAGGCATGCCCCTCACCAGCCAAGTCGATGACACGCCCGCGCGCAGGCGTCAGCCGTTCCGGACGCGCCTCGGTCAGCCGCAAACCTTCGATCATCGGTTCAGGGTCGAATGCAGCAGGCGCGCGCAGGGCCATGCGCGCCACCAGACCCGGAGGCGACAACGTGTAGGTGGCCACCCAATCGATGAAACGCCGCATTTCATCGCGCATCGGCGGGCAATCGAATTTTTTTGTTATGGGACGCAGCTTCTTGGGGTCGACAGATGCACCATCGGTCTTATCCCAGACGACACCGATAACCTGGCGTGGACCCAGGGGAACCTGCACGATGGAACCCGGCTCCACCACCATGTCGTTTGGAACTGAATAGCTGTAGGGCCCAGGCGCTGGCATCGGCACCAGAACGGGCACCGACGTCACAGGCGCACCGTGTGTCGGCTGTTGATCGCCAAACAGCGCCCCAAACAGATCGGTCGAATCTTTTGCCATGATGTTGGCGACCATGCCCTTTGCCAAACGAAAAGGGAACCTTTAGCGGAACACGCCGCGCCATGTCACCCGCATTTTAACCAAATACTGACGGCAGTTCTCTAGTGTCCATCCAGATATAAGGAAGATGCGACGTGGATGAAATCCTGACCTTTGCCAATCCTGACCTTCTAAGCGAACGCCAGTCATGGCTTGGCGCACTGGAGGGTGAGCGTCGTCTGTCGGACAACACGGTCGAAGCCTATGAACGCGATACCCGCCAGTTCCTGATGTTCATGACGGGATATCTCGGGCATCCGACGCGCATCAACGATGTCAGCAATCTGCGTGCCGTTGATCTGCGTGCCTTTCTGGCCTCGCGTCGAAAAGAAGGTGCCGGTGCCCGCTCATTGGGCCGGCATCTCGCAGGTCTTCGATCTTTCCTGCGGTATCTGGAGAAAAAGGGGCTGGTCAATGCCGCCGGTGCCACGGCCATGCGCTCGCCCAAACAACCAAAATCCCTGCCAAAGCCGCTCACAGACCGGCAGGCCCTGACGATAACCACAACGGAAGCACAGCTTTCCGAAGAACCATGGATTGCAGCACGCAATGCCGCGGTGCTGGCCCTGCTTTATGGCTGTGGTCTGCGTATCTCCGAGGCCTTGAGCCTAACGCCCGCCGACTTGACCAGCGGTACACGCAGTCTTCGGGTTACCGGAAAAGGCAACAAGATGCGCATCGTCCCGCTGCTTCCCGTTGTTCTGGAAGCCGTCGATGCCTATCGCGCACTCTGCCCCTATCCCCTGCCCACGGACGAGCCGCTTTTTGTCGGTGCGCGTGGTGCTAAACTCCAGCCTGCCATCATCCAGCGGGAGATGCAGAAATTGCGCGGTGCATTCGGTCTGCCGGAAAATGCCACGCCGCATGCGTTACGCCATTCCTTCGCCACGCATCTGCTGGCGGGTGGGGGCGATCTTCGCACAATCCAGGAATTACTCGGCCATGCCAGCCTGTCCACCACGCAAATTTACACCGGCGTGGACACCGCCAGACTGCTCGACATCTACGACAACGCCCATCCGCGCGCATAGCACATAGGGCCGAAAGAATGACGGTGTTTCGATCCATGTTTAAAAAGAAACAACCGCCAACAGTTTGTTAACTATAGCTATTAACCCTCCGTGCAACCCCCGCCGTTATAAACGACGGCAGAAAACCGGGGTGATTCGATGACCGTTCTTTCCAGGCCGCAGAGCCTGACATCGCTGCTGATGGGCCGTTTGGGTGATACGCTGTTGTGGCTGCTCGCCTCGCTGCATGTCACGGCCCTTGCCGTTCTGGCTTTGACCCTGCTGTCGCTGAGCCAGGCCAATGCAGCCGAGCAATCCATAACCTGCGCGGGAAGCGATCTTCTAGTCGACATGCAGAAAAGCGATCCGGCGCGCTATGACACCATCCTTGCGGAAGCCAAAAAAATACCAAACGGCAAAGGTGCTTTCTGGAAAATCGAAAAGGCAGACGTCGAGCCATCCTGGCTACTCGGCACCATGCATATTTCCGATCCCCGCGTATTGGCAATGCCCAATGGTGCAAAGGAAGCGTTTGCGAAGGCCGCTACTGTCATCGTCGAATCCGACGAGATCACCAGCGAAAAACAGGCGTCCGCATCCCTGCTGTCAAAGCCGGAACTGACGATGTTTCTCGACGGCAAATCCATTACCGACATGCTCTCGAAAGACGATGTCGCAAAACTGGAAAGCGGCCTCAAGGAGCGCGGTATTCCGCTTAATGCCGTGGTGAAAATGAAGCCCTGGATATTGTCGAGCTTCGTCGCCCTTCCCGCTTGCGAATTTGCCCGCAAGGCAAAAGGCGCAAGCTTTCTGGACATGCAGCTCGCCAATGATGCCGTCCGCGACGGAAAGCAACTGGTGGGTCTCGAAACTCTGCTGGAACAGCTGACCGCCATTTCCGAACTGCCCATGTCCTTCCACATTCAGTCCCTGATCGAAATGCTGCAAATGGGCGACCGCATGGACGATGTGATGGCGACGATGATCGATCTCTATCTCGCAGGCGATATCGGCACCATCATGCCCATGATGAAAAACATCGATGCCAAGGATGACAGCCAGACACAGGATGGATACGCAGCCTTCGAGCAACGCATCATCGACGATCGAAACCATGTCATGGCGGACGGTGCCGCGCCGCATCTGGAACAGGGTAACGTTTTCATGGCCGTCGGTGCGCTGCATCTGCCGGGCGACGTTGGCGTCATCGAGCTTTTACGCACTAGGGGTTTTACCGTCACAGCCGTTCAGTAAGACGAACTACACCTCCTAACCCACTGTAAATTTAGAATATTCTAAATAAAAAACCGCCCGCGTCATGCAACCATCTGGCGCGCAAACCATTCCCTCCGTCAAGCACAGCGCTGTCTAGCGCCGTTTACGACTTGTATCTGGAGAGGGGATTTCCATGACCGAACCGCAAACGCCCGAGGTCGGCAAACGCGTGGGCCTGACGGAAGGCGTCAACAAACCCGTATTCATATGGTCCGTTGCACTGACGCTGATATTCGTTATTGCCGGCGTGATAGTGCCTGAAGGCTCGGCTGCCTTTTTCAGTTCCATGCAGTCATGGATCGTTGCCGAACTTGGCTGGGTCTATTTGCTGTCCGTCGCCATTTTCCTCATGTTCATGCTCTATCTGGGCTTTTCCAGCCATGGCAAAATCAAGCTCGGCCCCAATCATTCGGAGCCTGATTACAGCTATGGTGCATGGTTCTCCATGCTGTTTGCCGCTGGCATGGGCATCGGTCTCGTCTTTTTCGGCGTGGCAGAGCCAGTCAAGCATTTTACCGCACCTCCCGTCGGCGACCCCGCTACCATCGAGGCCGCCCGCACCGCCATGGAGATCAGCTACTTTCATTGGGGTCTGCATGCTTGGGCGGTTTATGCCGTCATCGGCCTGTCGCTGGCCTATTTCTCGTTCCGCCATGGCCTGCCGCTGACGATGCGTTCGGCGCTCTATCCGCTGATTGGCGATCGCATATATGGTCCGATCGGCAATGCCGTCGATATCTTCGCGGTCATTGGCACCCTCTTCGGCGTCGCCACATCGCTCGGGCTTGGCGTGCTTCAGGTCAATGCCGGCTTCAACCACGTCCTCGGCTGGCCGATCAGTTTCTGGATACAATTGCCGCTGATCGTCGTCATCACGGGGATGGCTACGGTATCCGTCGCAACCGGCCTCGATAAGGGCATCAAGTTTCTGTCCAACCTGAACATGCTGATGGCCGTGGCCCTCATGCTGTTCGTGTTCGTCATGGGACCGACGACATTCCTGCTTCGCGCATTCGTGCAGAACCTCGGTGCCTATCTCGACCAGTTCGTTCTGCGCACATTCTACATGTATGCCTACGCCCCCAACCAGGGACCAGCCGACTGGCTGGGCGACTGGACCCTATTCTACTGGGGTTGGTGGATCGCATGGTCGCCATTCGTTGGCATGTTCATCGCCCGCATTTCGCGTGGCCGTACGATCCGTGAGTTCATTGCCGGCGTGTTGCTTGTGCCTACAGGTTTCAGCTTCGCGTGGATGACCGTCTTCGGTGACACCGCCATTTCCATGCATCTGACCGGCGCAACGACTGCCGTCTCAGAGGCCGTAGCTAATGACGTCACGCTTGCGCTCTTCGTTTTCCTCGAACAGTTCCCACTTGGCGTATACGTTTCATGGTTTGCCATGGCGCTCATCGTGTTCTTCTTCGTCACGGGTGCCGATTCGTCAGCCCTCGTTATCGATACATTGACATCGGGCGGACGCGAGGATGGACCGACGGCGCGGCGCGTTTTCTGGGCCATCGTCTCCGGTATCATCGGTGCCATTCTCCTCTCGACGGGTGGACTGGATGCCCTTCAAACCGCCTCGATTGCAGGCGCATTGCCCTTCACATTCGTCATGCTTTTGATGTGTTGGGGCCTGTGGAAAGGGCTGCAACGCGAAGGCCTGCGCCAGAACGCTTTGGTCCAGAGCCTGCGGCCCCGCCAATCGGCAAGCTGGCAGCGGCAGTTGCAAGGCATTCTGCACCATCCCGGCAAGGCTGAGACGGAACGCTTCCTTCAGGAAACGGCAACACCAGCGCTGGAGGCGGTTGCTCTGGAACTGGAGAAACGCAGCTTGACCTCGAAACTGGATAAGGAAGCGGACAGGCTTAAACTCACCGTCACGCCGGGAGAGGCCGAAGAATTTATCTACGGCATTCGTATGCGCCGTTATGAGACGCCGGGCTACAGCTTCTTTGAAAGCCAATCCAGCCGCCAGAAAGCAGAATATTACTATCGTGCAGAAGTGCTTCTGGCAGATGGTGGTCAGGATTACGACGTGATGGGCTTCACCAAGCAAGAGCTCATTCAGGACGTGCTTCTGCAATATGACCGGCACTTCCAGTATCTGCACGCCATCCGCGCGTAACCTCGTCGGCGAAAAGCATCCAAGAAAAGGCCGCATTCCTGGGGAATGCGGCCTTTTTGATGTCTATCGATTACATGTGGATCGGCTTGAAGAAGGTCGCGAGTGCGGCTTCCTTGACGGCTTCCGACATGGTCGGGTGCGCATGGCAGGTACGGCCGAGGTCTTCGGACGAGCCGCTAAACTCCATCAGAACAGAAATTTCCTGAATCAATTCACCGGCACCAAAGCCGAGGATGTGACCGCCAAGAACACGATCCGTCTCCTTGTCGGCAAGGATTTTCACGAAACCGTCGGTAACCTGCATGGCGCGCGCGCGGCCATTGGCCGTGAAGGGAAACTTGCCGACCTTGTAAGCTATGCCTGCGGCTTTCAATTCCTCTTCAGTCTTGCCGACCGAGGCGACTTCCGGCTGGGTGTAGACGACGCCGGGAATGACATCGTAATTCACATGGCCGTGCTGACCGGCGAGGATTTCCGCAAGAGCCACGCCTTCGTCTTCAGCCTTGTGGGCCAGCATAGGACCTTTGACCACGTCGCCGATGGCATAGATGCCTTCCACATTGGTCTTGTAGTGACCGTCAATCTCGACGCGGCCACGGCTGTCCAGAACGACACCTGCTTCTGCCAGACCAAGACCTTCGGTGTAAGGCTTGCGACCTGTCGAAATCAAAACGACATTGGCGTCCAGCGTTTCAGCCGCACCGCCCTTAACCGGTTCGAACACGACCTTGGCACCATCGCCAGATTTCTCGACTGCGGTGACCTTCGCGCCCAGCTTGAAATCGATGCCCTGCTTGGCAAACAGACGCTGCGCCTGCTTGGAAAGCTCACCGTCCATGCCAGCGAGAATGTTGTCGAGATATTCAACAACCGTGACTTTTGCACCGAGACGCGACCAGACCGAGCCAAGCTCGAGGCCGATAACACCGCCGCCAACGACGATCATCTTTTCAGGAACCTTTGTCAAAGCAATGCCGCCCGTGGAGGAGACGATGACCTGCTCATCGATATCGACCTGCACGCCCGGAATACCTGCAATGTCAGAACCGGTTGCGATGACGATGTTCTTGGCTTCGATTTCCTGAACCTCGCCCGCATCGTTGGTGACGGAAACTTTGCCAGCTGCAACAACCTTGCCGAGACCCTGAAAGGTGTCGATCTTGTTCTTCTTGAACAGGAAGGCAACGCCATCGACATTGGCCTTCACCACGCCGTCCTTATGGCCCATCATCTTCTCAAGATTGAGCGTTGGCGCAGCAACCTCAATGCCAAGGCTATCAACGCCGTGGGCGACATGCGCGAAAACTTCGGATGCGTGCAGCAAAGCCTTGGATGGAATGCAGCCGACATTGAGGCACGTACCGCCATAGGTTGCGCGCCTTTCGATAACGGCAACCTTCAAACCAAGTTGGGCCGCCTTGACCGCGCAAACGTAACCACCGGGTCCGGTGCCGATAACAACTACATCATAAGCCATGTTCTTGTTCCTGATTAACTACGGACGAGACTGCCGCCCGCCCTGTCCGATTTGACCTGATCTCAGGCCGCTTTTTCCGTTGCGAGTTTAATGCCGAGCGCGATAAACACCACGCCGCTGGTGCGGTCGATCCACTGACTGGCGCGCCCGAAAGCGGCACGCATGCGCGGTGTCGTCATGAACATGCTGACACCGACAAACCAGACGATCAGGCAGCTTGCCATCACCAGTCCATATCCGAACTTGATGGGGATGGGCGTGTGGACGCTGACGACCGTCGAGAAGATCGAGAGAAAGAAAAACACCGGTTTTGGGTTCAGCGCATTGGCCGCAAAACCGAGTGTGAACGCCTTGAGCGCCGATTGCTGGCTGGCGCGCGGAGTCTCGTCTAGCGCATCCACCACCGTCATATCCGTTTTGCCAGCACGCAGCGACTTGATGCCGATATAGATGAGATAAGCGACGCCAAGCCATTTGACGATGTTGAAGAGGTAGACAGACTGAGAGATGATCAGCCCGAGACCGAGGATCGTATAGGTCACATGGAACATCAAAGACGTTCCGACGCCGAAGCTGGTGATGATGGCCTGGCGGCGTCCATGCACCATGGCCTGACGCATGACCATGGCGAGATCAGCGCCGGGCGAAACAATAGCGAAAAAGAAGATCGCCATCAGCGAGGCCAGTTCAATCACATATTGGTGCATGAGCCTAAACCTTTAGAACAGCAACACGAAGAGCATGAGCAACAGCCCTACCATCGAACCAACCCATACCAGCGACCGCACATATGGGATTCCTGCGAGATAAAGTGGAATGTAGACGATGCGGCAGACGATCCATATCCATGCGCCAATCAGCGCAATCCCGATTGGGTCACCCGCCATGATGACGCCGAAGGCCAGCGCGATAAAAGCAGGATAGGTTTCCAGAAAGTTCGATAAAGCTCGCTCTGCGCGGCCAGCAAGCTTACCCTGCACTTTTTTGCCGTCGTCACGCGGACTAGCATTCCAATCATTGCCAAGTTCTTTTGTCGCCGTCAGAGCTTGCAGCGCGATATGCACCAAAATAATGATGACGCTCACCCCGATCAGGGGCAGAAATGGCGATGCGGCGAGGAAAGTGGGTTGCACAAGCAAACTCCTGAGACAATTTCAGCGGGATTTCAGTTGAAACCCCGCTGATGAAAAAAGCAAGTTCGATCAGAGATCGAGAACCAGACGCTCAGGATCCTCAAGGCTTTCCTTGACGCGAACCAGGAAGGTCACGGCTTCCTTGCCGTCGACGATGCGGTGGTCGTAGGACAGCGCGAGATACATCATCGGACGGATGACGACCTGACCGCCGATAGCGACCGGACGCTCCTGGATCTTGTGCATGCCCAGAATACCCGACTGTGGGGCGTTCAGGATCGGCGAAGACATCAGCGAGCCGTATACGCCACCATTGGTGATGGTGAAGGTGCCGCCCTGCATGTCAGCCATCGAAAGCGAACCGTCACGCGCAGACTTGGCAAGACGTGCCAGTTCCTTTTCGACTTCGGCAATCGACATCTGGTCGGCATCGCGGATAACCGGAACGACAAGACCCTTGTCGGTGCCGACAGCCATGCCGACGTGACAATAGTTCTTGTAGATGATGTCCGTGCCGTCGATTTCAGCGTTGACCGCAGGCAGTTCCTTCAGCGCGTGCGTGATGGCCTTGGTGAAGAAGCCCATGAAGCCAAGCTTGACGCCATGCTTCTTCTCGAACACGTCCTTGTACTTGGTGCGCAGGTCCATCACGGCCTTCATGTCCACCTCATTATAGGTGGTCAGCATGGCAGCTGTGTTCTGTGCATCCTTGAGGCGACGCGCGATGGTCTGGCGCAGGCGCGTCATCTTCACGCGTTCTTCGCGGACAGCATCACCTTCAGCAGAAACAGGGCGTGCCGCAGCAGGGGCAGCCGGGGTAGCACCAGGAGCCGAAACGCCCTTGGTGACAGCAGCCAGAACATCGCCCTTCAGCACCTGTCCACGCTTGCCGGAACCATCGACCTGATCAGCAGAAAGATTGTTTTCGGCCAGCAGCTTTCCAGCAGCAGGCGCAGGAGGCATGGAGCTTGCGGCCGGAGCCGAAACAGCGGCTGGTGTGGAAGCAGCAGGTGCAGCCTCAGGAGCCTTTGCAGGTGCCGCAGCCGGTGCGGATGGAGCAGCGCCCGCGGCACCTTCTGCGATCTGGCCGAGCAGCGCATCAAGACCAACGGTTTCGCCGTTCTGGGCAACGATTTCTGTCAACACGCCGGAGGCTGGTGCCGGAACTTCAACCGTCACCTTGTCGGTTTCCAGTTCCACCAACGGCTCATCAGCCTTGACGGTATCGCCAACCTTTTTGAACCATGTTCCGACAGTTGCTTCGCTGACGGACTCGCCGAGGGTTGGTACGCGGATTTCAGTGGCCATGATCTAGTTCCGTTTCATCAAATATCTGTTGTGCGAGGGTGCGTGTGGGAGAGGCTTACTCTCCCAGCGCGTCTTCCAGGAATGCTGCGAGCTGGGCGAGGTGCTTGGACATCAGGCCAGTTGCGGGCGATGCAGCAGCTGGACGGCCCGTGTAACGGACCTTCTGATACTTGGCATCGATATGCGCCAGAACCCATTCCAGATAAGGGTCGATGAACGACCACGCACCCATGTTCTTTGGCTCTTCCTGGCACCAGACCATCTCAGCGTTACGGAAACGGGACAGCTCGTTGATGAGCGCCTTGGCCGGGAACGGATAGAGTTGCTCGATGCGCAGCAGGTAAACGTCGTCGATGCCACGCTTTTCGCGCTCTTCGAGAAGATCGTAGTAAACCTTGCCCGTGCAGAGCACGACGCGGCGGATCTTCGAATCCTTCTGCAGCTTGATAGGACCGTCCTTGATGACCTCAGCATCATCCCACAGCAGACGGTGGAACGACGATTCACCGGCCAACTCCGTCAGCGAAGACGTTGCACGCTTGTGGCGCAGCAAAGACTTCGGTGTCATCAAAATCAACGGCTTGCGGAAGTCGCGCTTAACCTGACGGCGCAGAACGTGGAAGTAGTTCGAAGGCGTCGTAACGTTTGCGACCTGCATGTTGTCTTCGGCGCACATCTGCAACCAACGTTCCAGACGAGCGGACGAATGCTCCGGACCCTGACCTTCATAACCATGCGGCAGAAGGCAGACGAGACCGGACATGCGAAGCCACTTGCGTTCACCAGACGAGATGAACTGGTCGAATACGACCTGCGCACCGTTAGCGAAGTCACCGAACTGGGCTTCCCAAAGCGTCAATGCATTCGGACGAGCCAGCGAGTAGCCATATTCGAAACCGAGCACGGCTTCTTCAGACAGCATCGAGTTGATGACTTCATAGCGCGCCTGCGTCGGTGCAAGATTTGCCAGCGGAATGTAGCGCTCTTCGCTTTCCTGATCATAGAGAACGGAATGACGCTGCGAGAATGTACCGCGTTCGCAATCCTGACCCGAGAGACGGATCTTGTGACCATCGACAACAAGCGAACCGAACGCCATGGCTTCGGCCATCGCCCAATCCAGACCTTCGCCGGTCTCGATCATGTTGGCGCGATTTTCCATGAAACGCTGAATGGTCTTATGTGCCTTGAAGCCTTCTGGAATGGTCGACAGCTTGCGACCAATTTCCTTGAGCTGCTTCATCGGAGCGCCGGTCTTGCCGCGACGCTGCTCATCGGCATTGTCGGCGGCACGAAGACCGGACCACTGACCGTCGAGCCAGTCGGCCTTGTTTGGCTTGTAGGACTGACCCGCTTCGAATTCCTGCTCGAGATGAGCGCGCCAATCAGCCTTCATCTTCTCGAATTCGCCTTCGGTGATCAGACCTTCGGCAATCAAACGCTCGGCGTAGATATTGGCAACCGTCTTGTGCGCACGGATAACCTTGTACATTTTCGGCTGCGTGAAGGATGGCTCATCGCCTTCGTTATGGCCGAAGCGACGGTAGCAGAACATGTCGACCACAACAGGCTTGTGGAACTTCATGCGGTATTCGGTGGCAACCTTGGCTGCATAGACAACAGCTTCCGGATCGTCACCATTGACGTGGAAGATCGGTGCTTCGATCATCTTGGCAACGTCGGACGGGTATGGCGACGAGCGCGAGAAGCCCGGGTTCGTGGTAAAGCCGATCTGGTTGTTGATGATGAAGTGCATGGTGCCGGCAACGCGGTGACCGCGCAGACCGGAAAGGCCGAGAATTTCGGCAACCACACCTTGACCCGCAAAAGCAGCATCGCCGTGCAGCAGCAAAGGCAGAACCTTGGCGCGTTCGGACAGCGGAATGGTGTCGCCTTCCCAGACCTTTGCCAGCTGATCCTGCTTTGCACGGGCCTTGCCCATGACGACAGGGTTGACGATTTCAAGGTGCGAAGGATTGGCCGTCAGCGACAGGTGAACCTTGTTGCCGTCGAATTCACGGTCGGAAGACGCACCCAAGTGGTACTTCACGTCGCCAGAACCTTCAACATCGTCAGGCTTGAACGAACCGCCCTTGAACTCGTGGAATACGGCGCGATGCGGCTTGCCCATGACGTTGGTCAGAACGTTGAGGCGACCACGGTGGGCCATGCCGAGAACGACCTCTTCGAGGCCTTCCTGACCGCCGCGCTTGATGATCTGTTCTAGCGCTGGAATGAGCGATTCGCTACCGTCCAGACCAAAACGCTTGGTGCCCTTGAAACGGACATCCAGGAACTGCTCGTAGCCTTCGCCTTCGACCAGCTTGGAGAGAATCGCCTTCTTGCCCTCAGGCGTGAAGTCGAAACCCTTGTCCGGGCCTTCGATGCGGGACTGAATCCATGCCTTTTCGTCCGGGTTGGACATGTGCATGAACTCGACACCCAGCGTCGAACAATAGGTGCGTTCCAGAATCTCGACGATTTCGCGCACGGTCGCATATTCAAGACCGAGAACGTTATCGATGAAGATCTTGCGGTCGTAGTCACTCTCTTCGAAGCCATAGGACTTCGGCGACAATTCATCGTAATCTTCGACGGCACTGGCGATGCCCAGCGGGTCAAGCTTGGCATGCAGGTGGCCACGCATACGGTAGGCACGGATCATCATGATGGCGCGCACGCTGTCGCGGCTCGCCTGAAGGACTTCGGCTTCGCTGACAGGCTTGCCGGTTTCGGCGCTCTTGGCGTCAGCCTTGGCCTGAACCTTTTTCTCAAGTGCCTTTTCAACGGTTGCCCAGTTGCCGTCCAGCGCGGAAATCAGATCGCCATTGGCGGCAATCGGCCAGTTTGAACGCTTCCAGGAGGCGCCTTTGGCAGCCTTCTTCACATCCTCGGGATTGTCGGACAGACCCTTGAAAAAGCTCTGCCACTCCGGCGAAACGGAAGAGGCATCCTCTTCGTACCGGGCATAGAGCTGCTCGATATAGGCTGCATTCGCGCCGTCGAGAAACGACGTGATCTGAAACTGCTCGTTAGCTTCTTGCCTTGCCATTGTGCTTCATGCGGACGTGTCCGTCCGCCTCCTCAATCCCGTTGGTGGCCGGTATCGGCCCGTCGATTCGATTGTCTTTTGCCGCTTGTGCGGCATACCATGCTCTGCGGCGGCTTCGGGCAAGGTCGCTATTTCGCCACCCTGCCCGTTGCCCTATTCATGTGGTCTCAGCCCTTGAGGACTTCAACCAGTGTCTTGCCCAGACGTGCAGGAGATGGCGATACCTTGATGCCAGCCGCTTCCATGGCTGCGATCTTGGATTCCGCGTCACCCTTGCCGCCGGAAACCACAGCACCGGCGTGACCCATGGTGCGGCCCTTAGGCGCCGTGCGACCGGCGATGAAGCCCGCCATTGGCTTCTTACGGCCCTTCTTGGCTTCGTCGATCAGGAACTGCGCTGCTTCTTCTTCAGCGGCACCACCGATTTCGCCGATCATGATGATCGACTGCGTGGCTTCGTCAGCGAGGAACATTTCCAGGATGTCGATGAACTCGGTACCCTTGACCGGGTCACCACCGATACCGACAGCCGTCGTCTGGCCGAGGCCTTCGTTGGATGTCTGGAACACGGCTTCATAAGTGAGCGTGCCGGAGCGCGACACAATACCAACCGAACCCTTGCGGAAGATCGAACCCGGCATGATGCCGATCTTGCACTCTTCCGGCGTCATGATGCCTGGGCAGTTAGGGCCAAGCAGACGCGAGTTGGAACGGTCGAGGCGAGCCTTGACGCGAACCATGTCCATCACAGGGATGCCTTCGGTAATGCAGGTGATGAACGGAATTTCCGCTTCGATCGCTTCGATGATGGCATCGGCAGCGCCGGCTGGCGGAACGTAGATCACCGATGCGTCAGCGCCGGTCTTTTCCTTGGCTTCTGCAACAGTGGCATAGATCGGCAGGCTTTCACCCTTCGAACCGGTCCATGTTTCGCCACCCTTCTTGGGGTGAATACCGCCGACCATCTGCGTGCCGTAATAAGCAAGCGCCTGTTCGGTGTGGAATGTACCGGTCTTGCCGGTCAGACCCTGAACGAGGATCTTGGTGTCTTTGTTTACAAGAATAGACATTATTTCCAGTCCCTCAATTAGCCGTTGATCGCCGCGACGATCTTCTTGGCCGCATCGTCCAGGTCATCAGCAGCGGTAATCGCAAGACCTGATTCGTTCAGGAGCTTCTTGCCCAACTCGACATTGGTGCCTTCGAGGCGCACGACGAGTGGAACCTTCAAGCCGACTTCCTTCACCGCAGCGATAACGCCCTCGGCAATGACGTCGCACTTCATGATGCCGCCGAAGATGTTGACGAGGATGCCCTCGACCTTCGGGTCAGCCGTGATGATTTTGAACGCAGCCGCGACCTTCTCTTTGCCAGCACCACCGCCGACGTCACAGAAATTTGCAGGCTCTTTGCCGTACAGCTTGATGATGTCCATGGTTGCCATGGCAAGACCGGCACCATTGACCATGCAGCCGATGTTACCATCGAGCGCCACATAAGCGAGGTCCCACTTGGAGGCTTCGATTTCCTTGGCGTCTTCTTCGGTCTCGTCACGCAGCAGCTTCACGTCGTCGTGACGGAAAATTGCGTTGCCGTCGAAGGACATCTTGGCGTCGAGAACGCGCAGGTGGCCGTCCGTCATGACGATCAGCGGGTTGACTTCGAGAAGAGCCATGTCCTTTTCGACGAAGGCTTTGTAGAGCGCAGGGAAGAGCGCCTTTGCGTCTTCGGCAGCAGCGCTTGAAAGCTCCAGAGCCTTGGAGATCGCTGCGATATTTTCAGCCGTTACGCCAGCTTCTGGTTCGATTGCGATCGTATGGATTTTCTCAGGCGTGTCGTGGGCGACAGCCTCGATGTCCATGCCGCCTTCCGTGGACACCACGAATGCGACCTGGCCAACGGAACGGTCAACGAGCAGCGAGCAATAGAGTTCGCGGTCGATGTCTGCGCCGTCTTCGATGTAGAGGCGATTGACCTGCTTGCCAGCGTCGCCCGTCTGCGCCGTTACCAGCGTGTTGCCGAGCATGTCCTTGGCGTGAGAAACGACTTCTTCGATGGACTTGGCCAGACGAACGCCACCCTTTGCGTCGGGGCCGAGTTCCTTGAACTTGCCCTTACCACGGCCACCAGCATGAATCTGGCTCTTGACCACGTAAAGCGGGCCCGGAAGCTGCTTTGCGGCAGCTTCGGCTTCTTCGACCTTGAGGATAGCAACCCCTTCGGCCACCGGCGCACCATAGCCCTTCAGAAGAGCTTTGGCCTGATACTCATGAATATTCATGGATTAATCCCTGTTTGTAGCCTGAGCGGCAATTACTTCAGCGACGGAGCAATATTGATGCAGGCTTCGCAAAGACCAGCAACCGCGCCGACGGACTTCTGGAAGGCAGCTTCCTCGTCCTTGTTGAGTTCGATTTCGATGATGCGCTCGATACCGCCAGCACCGATGATCGTTGGAACGCCAACATACATGTCGTTGACGCCGTACTGACCCGAGAGGTAGGCCGCAGCTGGCAGAACGCGCTTCTTGTCCTTGAGGTAGGATTCAGCCATCTCGATGGCGGAAGCAGCAGGCGCATAGTAGGCCGAACCGGTCTTGAGCAAACCGACGATTTCCGCACCGCCATCACGTGTACGCTGAACGATTTCTTCCAGACGCTCGGCAGTCAGCCAGCCCATCTTGACGAGGTCGGTCAAGGGAACGCCGCCAACGGTGGAGTAACGCGCCAATGGCACCATTGTGTCGCCATGGCCGCCAAGAACGAACGCGGTCACGTCCTGAACGGAGACGTTGAATTCTTCCGAGAGGAACAGACGGAAACGGGCGCTGTCGAGAACGCCGGCCATGCCGACGACTTTGTTCTTCGGCAGGCCGGAGAACTTCTGGAGCGCCCAGACCATCGCGTCGAGCGGGTTGGTGATGCAGATCACGAAAGCGTTCGGGGCATATTTCTTGATGCCAGCGCCGACCTGCTCCATGACCTTGAGATTGATGCCGAGAAGATCGTCGCGGCTCATGCCGGGCTTGCGGGCAACACCGGCGGTCACGATGCAGACGTCCGCGCCTTCGATGGCTGCGTAGTCGCTTGCACCCGTGAGTTTTGCGTTGAAGCCTTCGACCGGACCGGACTGGGCAATATCCAGACCCTTGCCCTGCGGGATACCGTCGGCAATATCGAAGAGGACGATGTCGCCCAATTCCTTCAGGCTGGCGAGATGGGCCAATGTGCCACCGATCATGCCAGAACCAATAAGTGCAATCTTTTTGCGAGCCATCGAATGCTTCCTCTTGAGCTTCAATTCAATTCGCCGCGAGCGTGTAGCGGCCTAAATTGTCGCACTCGACTTAGCTTTATTGGTCCGAAATGGCAACCGATTCTTTGGAGCTGAGGATTTTCAATCGTTTAGATCATAAATTTCTTACGTAAACGTAAGAAATTTTGTTATCAAACTGTCATTAGGCTGCGCGTCTTTGATTGTGCAAAGCTAGATAATCGGCGCTTCGCATCTCGAACAGGCGCGACGCGGTGCGATCAAACTCAAAACCTTCCGTCCCCTTGCGCGTGACAAGAAGCTCTTCCGGCATGGCTGCAGCAGAGGCAAACACCCGGACCGTATGATCGTAGAGTGCATCGATAAGGATGATGAACCGTTTCGTCTCGTTGCGCTTATCCGCATCGAGCAGCGGAATGTGGTCGATAAAAACCGTGTCGAACCGATCGGCGATGGCGAGGAAATCCGACGCGCCTAAGGGCTTCTCACACAGCTCCGTAAACGAGAACCGTGCGACACGGCCCGCCGCTTTCGCGACCGGAATCAACCGGCCTTTCATGGCAATTTCCGTCGGCGTGATTGCACTGCCCGCCGTGAGCTCTTTCCAGGCCATATCCATCGCGCGCTCCGCCGCGTCATCCAGCGGTGTCACGTAGACCGGAAGGCTCTTGATCTTCTCCATGCGGTAATCGGTCGGGCTGTCCAGTGATACGACCTGAACATGCGCCTTCAGCATATCGACGAAAGGGAGGAAAAGACTGCGATTGAGCCCGTCCTTATAGAGGTTATCCGGCACCACATTGGACGTTGTGACCAGCGTACAGCCATGGGCGAAAAGTTCGGTGAACAGCCGCGCCAGGATCATCGCATCGGCAATATCGGTGACAGTGAACTCGTCGAAACAGAGAAGCTCTGCCTCCCCCAGTATCTGGGCCGCAACGGGTGGAATAGGGTCAGCCTGTTTGGTCTCGCCATTTTTCAGCTTCTGGCGATGGGCATGAACACGATTATGGACATCGGCCATGAACTCATGGAAATGGCAGCGGCGCTTCTTCTCGACCGGCGCGACCTGATAGAACATATCCATCAGCATGGTTTTGCCACGACCGACGCTTCCGTGAACGTAGAGCCCTTTGACCGACGGCTCGGAGCCCGCCTTCTTGGCAAACATCCAACCCAGCGCGCTTTTCTTTTTGGCCGGTTTGCGGATTTTGAGATCGGTGAGAATGTGATCAAGTTGTGCTGCCACACCAAGCTGGGCAGGGTCGGCCGTCAGTTCACCGGACTCCGTCAAGACGTTGAGCTGCTCAACGACGCTGTGATTATAGTCCGGCAATGGCTTCATAAATATGCCTCATCCGCGGGCAACGTAGCCGTTACCCGCGTGATAGAAATTATCGGCTGAGGCTGAGCGGCTGACCGCTGTTGGTCGTGCCATCGTAACGGGTAGCACCTGTTTTATAGACGCGACCGATCGTATCGCCAGCGCGGTTCTTAAACAGAACCATTTTGCTGGAAACTTCCCAGGAACCCATCGAAGACAGTTCGCCCGCACATCCTCGCGTACCACCGCGTGAACCACTACCCAGGTTCGTCAGCGTCAGGAACATGTCGCAGGATGCACCGCCATTGGCGACACGCCAGTTGCCGACCATGGCTTCCTTGGTCACATCCATGGCAGCAGCCGGAGGCGCAGATGCGACGTTGGTGCCACCGGGTGCCGCGTTCGCAGGCGCTGTCGGGAACTGAGTGGAACCGCCAGGAGGTGGCAATGCGCCGGACTGGACAGATGGCACTGGCTGCGCCTGGAGCGGAGGCGTGTAACCGGGATTGCTACTTGGAGCGCTATTGTTGTTGTAATCGAAGGAGGTACGCTGGCAACCGGCGAGGCTCATAACGACCGCTAGACCCGTCACCACATATCTAAACTGCATCTCAAGCTCCCGATTTTCTGCTTCGGCAAGACCATGTCTACACAAAACGGCTGAATTATTACCAAAGCATTAGCTAACGCAAGCTGCTACCGCGATAATTGCAATTTCAGTCGATTTTTATAGAAATTTCTAGCCCCATTATCATCAAACAGGCCACGACGGGGGTCGCGGCCTGTTCACCATCATCAATTAAAGCCGAATTTAGACCCGACGCTCGACCATCATCTTCTTGATTTCGGCAATTGCCTTGGCCGGGTTCAGGCCCTTTGGACAAGCCTGCGCGCAGTTCATGATCGTGTGGCAACGGTAAAGGCGGAACGGGTCTTCGAGGTTGTCGAGACGCTCGCCGGTCGCTTCATCGCGGCTGTCGATCAGCCAGCGGTAAGCCTGTAGCAGAACGGCCGGACCGAGATAACGGTCGCCATTCCACCAGTAGCTGGGACAGGACGTGGAGCAGCAGGCGCACAGAATGCACTCGTAGAGACCATCAAGCTTCTGGCGGTCATCATGGCTCTGCTTCCATTCCTTCGCAGGCGTCGGCGAAACGGTCTTCAGCCAAGGCTCGATCGAGCGGTGCTGGGCATAGAAATTCGACAGATCAGGAATGAGATCCTTCACGACAGGCATATGCGGCAGCGGATAGACCTTCACCGTTCCCTTGATTTCGTCCATGCCCTTGGTGCAGGCCAGCGTGTTCGTGCCATCGATGTTCATGGCGCAGGAACCGCAAATGCCCTCACGACAGGAACGGCGCAGCGTCAGCGTCGGGTCGATGTTGTTCTTGATGTACAAAAGTGCATCCAGAACCATCGGGCCGCAATCATCGATATCGATGTAATAGGTATCGATATGCGGGTTCTGGCCGTCATCCGGGTTCCAGCGATAGACGCGATATTCGCGCACATTCTTGGCACTGGCAGGCTTCGGCCAGACCTTGCCTTCGGTCATCTGAGAGTTTTTGGGAAGCGTAAGTTCAACCATGTCCAGTTCCTCTCAAATCAATAGACGCGAGCCTTCGGCGCGATCTTCTGAAGATCGATGCCATCTGCGATCAACTCGGTGTGAACCGGGCGGTAGTCCAGCTTCACGTCACCCTGCTCGTTGACCCATGCCAGCGTGTGCTTGCGCCAGTTGACGTCATCGCGGCCGCCGAACGGGCCGTCCACGAAGTCTTCACGTGCATGGCTGCCACGGCTTTCCTTGCGCGCTTCCGCGCCATAAACCGTGGTGATGGCGTTGGCCATGAGGTTTTCGAGTTCGAGCGTTTCCACCAGATCCGAATTCCAGACCATGGAGCGGTCCGTCACCTTGATATCCGGCAGTTCCTTCCAGATGGCAGAAAGACGCTGGCAACCGCTTTCCAGCGATTCCTGCGTGCGGAACACGGCAGCATCGTCCTGCATGGCGCGCTGCATCTTGTCGCGCAGCACAGCTGTTGGTGTGCCGCCACTGGCGTTGCGCAGACGGTCGAAGCGATCCATGATCTTGTCGCAGGCTGCAACATTGAGGGCCGGAATAGCGCTGGCGCGATCAATGACTTCGGAAGCCCGAATGGCAGCAGCGCGGCCGAACACCACAAGGTCGATCAGCGAGTTGGAGCCGAGACGGTTCGCACCGTGAACGGAGGCGCAACCCGCTTCACCCACAGCCATAAGACCGGGCAATATACGTTCCGGGTTTTCGCTATCGGCGTTCAGCACTTCGCCCCAATAGTTGGTGGGAATGCCGCCCATATTGTAGTGAACCGTCGGCAGAACTGGGATCGGCTCGCGCGTGACGTCCACGCCTGCGAAAATCTTGGCGCTTTCTGAAATGCCCGGCAAGCGTTCATGCAGGATAGCCGGATCGAGGTGATCCAGATGCAGGAAGATGTGGTCCTTGTTCTTGCCAACGCCGCGGCCTTCGCGAATTTCCATGGTCATGCAGCGCGAGACGACGTCACGCGAGGCGAGATCCTTCGCGGATGGCGCATAACGCTCCATGAAGCGCTCGCCTTCGGAGTTGACGAGATACCCGCCCTCACCGCGTGCACCTTCTGTAATCAGGCAGCCTGCACCGTAAATGCCGGTGGGGTGGAACTGAACGAATTCCATGTCCTGAAGCGGAAGACCGGCGCGAGCAACCATGCCGCCGCCATCGCCCGTGCAGGTGTGAGCAGACGTAGCAGAGAAATAAGCGCGGCCATAACCACCCGTCGCCAGAACCACCATCTTGGCGGTGAAGCGGTGGATCGTGCCGTCATCAAGGTTCCAGGCAACGACACCCGTGCAACGGCTGCCATCATCGGACATGATGAGGTCGAGCGCGAAATATTCGATGAAGAATTCGGCGTTGTTGCGCAGCGACTGGCCGTAAAGCGTGTGCAGAATGGCATGGCCGGTACGGTCGGCAGCGGCGCAGGTGCGCTGTACCGGTGGGCCTTCGCCGTAATTCTGCATGTGGCCGCCAAACGGGCGCTGGTAAATCTTGCCTTCGGCGTTGCGCGAGAACGGCACGCCGTAATGTTCCAGCTCATAGACCGCCTTCGGCGCTTCCATGGCAAGGTACTGCATGGCGTCGACATCGCCCAACCAGTCGGAGCCCTTGACGGTATCGTAAAGGTGCCACTGCCAGCTATCCGGCGTCATGTTGTTGAGCGAGGCGGCAATGCCGCCCTGCGCCGCAACCGTGTGCGAACGTGTGGGGAAAACCTTGGTGATGCAGGCGGTCTTGAAACCCTGTTCGGCCATGCCGAGCGTGGCGCGAAGACCTGCGCCGCCGGCACCCACGACGATCACGTCATAGGAGTGATCGACATAGGTATATGCCTTGCCAGTGGTGGAAGGTGAACTGATCGATGCCATGACGGATTATCCTGCGAATGCGATTTTCAGAATGGCGAACAGACAGAGGCCAGCAACGATGATCGCGAAGAACGTGTTGAGCATCACGAGAGCAAGCTTCAGATATTCAGCGTGAATATAGTCTTCGATGATGACCTGCATGCCGAGCTTCATGTGAATGACGCCGGAGATGACGACAAGCGCCATGACCACCGCAACCAGCGGGTTGGCAAGAGCCGCGACGACTTCCGCATGCGGAGCGCCGCCATACATGACCAGGAAAACGACGAAGAACAGCAGCAACGGAACATTGGCGACGGCTGTAACGCGCTGACGCCAGAAATGCTCGGTGCCATCCTTGGCGGAGCCGAGACCGCGAACCTTGTTCAGGGGTGTACGCATATCCATGAAACGATCTCCTTAGCGCACGATGTAGGCGATGACCCAGATCAGCGCGGTCAGACAGATTGACACGACCAGCGAGACTTTCACCAGCTTGGTGGTGAAGTGCTTATCGAAGCCATGGCCCAGATCCCACATGAAGTGGCGAAGGCCACTCAGCATGTGGTACATCAGCGCCCAGGTGTAGCCGATCAGGATCAGCTTGCCGATGATCGACCCCATCGCCCACTGCACCCATTCGTAATAGGCACCGCCGGATGCGGCCGCGACCAGCCACCAGACGACAAGCAGCGTACCGAAATAGAGCGCAGCACCGGTAATGCGGTGCACGATCGACGCAAGCATGGTCGGAATCAGCTTGTAAACTTGAAGATGTGGCGACAGAGGCCGGTTATTTGTCACATTCGCCATCAGAACCTCGCGGCGTTTTTCCAGTGCGCTTCGACTGTTCGAGCGCGCCCCAAAGCAACAGCACATGATGAGAGAATGTGCATTGCACCAACCGCGACCTTTAATAGCACCACGGCACAACGACAAGCACATTTCATGGCCGAATTGAATTTAATCGATTGGTTCTGTCGATTCAGATGAAAAAACTGTCTGCCTCGATAAAAAGTCCAGCATTTCCAAATAGGAAATGCCAAAATAATTGACTTTTACGTAAGTCGTCTGTGTGCTATTTAACCTTTTGGTAACCATAAATTCCGGAGGTTTTCAGTCATGTTTTTATATCGAATCACCTGCCGGTTCGCCGCCGTCGCGGCCATCTTTTCAATCGCCGTGACAGCGGTTGCAGCAGAGGATTTCGGAAGCCACCGCAATTTTGGTCACCATCAAGCAACCGTTGGCTCGAATGGCCTGCCGTCCGTTATACCACGGATCGGTACGTATAGCGGCGCAATTTCTGCTTTAAGGGTACGTCGCAATGGCAATTACTTTGCGATGGACAACGGCCTGAGCCGCGCCGGGCAAGATAGGCGCGCAACGATGCCAGTCGCACCAAAAGCGCGGATCATTCATGTCGATGCCCAAAGCATCGGCTCGGCATGCGCTTATGAAAAAGGCGTCTGCGTCATCCGCCCCTGATGGGGTTCAGACGAACCGCCAGACAGTGGTCTTCTTGATCTCACTGTCCTCAAGCGCACGTGTGACCGGCACCTCATAAGTCGCACAAGCTTCCAGCTTGTCCTTCGGAAGGTATGCACGCCCGGGATCACCCACCAGAACGGTGACGCCTTGCCGCGCCAGCACGGCAAACCAGGGAATGAGCGCCTCGGCAAAAGCCTGATCGTAAAACACGTCCCCCGCCAGCATTACATCGGCGTTGACAGGCGTGTTAATGAGATTGTCACCCGCGAACGAGACATCGACTGCATTCTCATGCGAATTCAGCCTCACAGCCGTTTTGGCCCATGGGTCGATATCCACGGCTGTCACATGTGCCGCACCAGCCTTTGCCGCAGCAATGGCAACGAGTCCGGAACCGCTGGCGAAATCCAGCACGCGCTTGCCGCTGACGATGTGGGGATTGTCGAGAACATAACGCGCAAGACCTTGACCGCCCGCCCAGGCAAAGGCCCAGAAAGGTGGCGGCAGACCGATGGCCTGCAATTCATCCTCCGTCTTGAGCCAGAGGTCGTGCGCTTCCGATGCCAGATGCAATGCAATTTCCGGCACATGCGGCGGCCGCATGATGCCGGTATTGGCAAGAATGAACTGCTCCGGATCGGTTTTCAATCCGCTCAGTCCGGGGAGTGCGGCGGATTGTCGAGCTTACCCATGCGGCAAACTTCGAGATATTCCTCCAGCAACACCGGCTGCACGGAAAGCCGCATGGAGGTGACGAGAGCCATGTCGGCGAGCTTCGGATTGGCTTTCACGTCTTTCAGCGTAACGGGTGAGGGCACATCGCACACGGCCTTGATGTGCACACAGTCCCAGCGCGCATCGCCCTCCGCCGTCGAATCGGGGCGTGACAGTTCACACACCTCGACAATGCCGACGACTTCAAGCCCCTCATTGGAGTGGTAGAAGAAGCCCTTGTCGCCAATCTTCATGGCACGCATATTGTTGCGTGCCTGATAATTGCGAACGCCGCCCCACTCTTCGCCGGCGTCACCCTTGGCCTTTTGCTGTTCCCACGACCAAGTGGATGGCTCGGACTTGAAAAGCCAGTAATTCGCCATGCTATTCAAGCTCCAGGATTGTTGAAGACCCAGTTATAGGGCTTCACATCGACGCTTTCGAACAGACCAGCTTTGGCGTAAGGATCGGCATTGGCCAGCGCCTTTGCAGCATCGATGTCGGCGGCTTCGACAATCACCAGACTGCCATTCGGCTTGCCTTCGGCATCCAGAAACGGACCGGCGATCTTCAATGTGCCGTCAGCATTGAGCTTGTTGAGATGTTCAAGATGCGCGGGTCGGGTTTCCATACGCACATGCAGATGGTCAGGCTTGTCTTTGCAGATGAAGGCAAACAGCATTTTCGTCTCCTCTTGAGCCCTATTCAGTGGTGATGGGCCGTGTCATCAATTGTTGAATGGCGGTTTTGATATCCAGCCTGCCATCAATAATGGCCGCAACGGCATCCGTCACTGGCATGTCGATGCCGAGACCATCGGCAAGGCGTGAGGCGACGGAGGCCGCATAAGCGCCTTCCACCAGCCCACCGTGAAACGCAGCAGGTTCGCCGCCCTGCCCCAGCAGAATGCCGAAACGCAGGTTTCGTGACTGGTGGCTGGTGGCCGTCAAAACCAGATCCCCTAGACCAGAGAGACCACGAACCGTATCGGCCTGACCACCCATGGCGACCACGAGACGCGACATCTCGGCCAACCCACGTGAGATTAGTGCCGCCCGCGCCGAATCGCCAAGTCCTGCGCCTTCGACAATGCCGCCTGCGATCGCCAGCACATTCTTCAACGCGCCACCGAGTTGGACACCAATCCTGTCCGTCGAAGCATAAAGCCTGAAAGTCCGCCCGGAAATCGTCTGCGCCAGCCGCTCGGCCACGCTGGCGTCGAGAGCAGCAACCGCCATGGCGGTCGGTAGTCCCTTTGCAATATCGGCAGCAAACCCCGGACCGGACAATACGCCGACAGGATGATGGGGCAGCTCACGCTCCAGCACATCCGTCAGCAGTTGGCCCGAAGAGCGATCAATGCCCTTTGCACAGGTCACGATAACGGCATCCTTAGCCAGGTAAGGACCGTAGTTCCGGGCAGCATCCACCTGCGCCTGAGATGGCATGGCGAAGAGAACGACGCCGGCATCCCGCAGCACATCCGGCTCGGCTGAGTAGTTCAGCGCATCCGGTAAAGAAATGCCGGGCAGTGCAGCGTCATGCATCCCATCCACGCGTAAATCTGCCATCAAGGCTGCATCACGTCCGAGCAGCGTCACGTCGTGGCGGTTTTCCAACGCGACGACCACAGCAATGGCGGTGCCGAAAGCGCCCGAACCGATCACGACGACTTTTTCACGCTCCATCATGCCTTCGCTCCCCGCTTGCCGAAGCCGATCAAGGTCTGCGCTTGCGCATCCAATGGCCAGCGAGAGCGTGGCTGCGTATCGAAGCCGTCAGGCTCCATGCCCAGCGCCATGCGTTCCAGACCGGCCCAGGCAATCATGGCCGCATTGTCCGTGCACAGCTGTAACGGCGGTGCAATAAACCGAAACCGGTGCTTGTCGCACAGATCCTGAAGCGTGCGGCGGATCTCCTGATTGGCCGCAACGCCGCCGGCCACAACGAGTGAAGGTTCCCCTTCAACCGAAGGGTACTCCTCCAGAAATCGTTGCAGGCCACGGCCGATACGGTCCTTCAACGTGCGTGACACGGCCTTTTGAAAGGAAGCGCAAATATCGGCTATATCCTGCTCGGAGAGCGGAGCGATCGCGGTCGCCGCCTGGCGGACCGCCGTCTTCAAGCCGGAAAAGGAAAAATCAAGCCGCGCTTCGCCAACCATGGGCCGGGGCAGAGCAAAACGATCCGCATTGCCGCTTGCTGCAGCTTTTTCCACCGCTGGTCCACCGGGGTAAGGCAACCCCAAAAGCTTGGCGGTCTTGTCGAAAGCTTCGCCCAAGGCGTCATCGATCGTCGTGCCCCAGCGCTCATACTGCCCGACACCGCGCACGAGAATGAGCTGGGTGTGCCCGCCGGAAACCAACAGCATCAGATAGGGAAATGACAGACCGTCGGTCAGGCGAGCGGTCAGCGCATGACCTTCCAAGTGGTTGATGGCGTAAAGTGGTTTGCCGCTCGCCATGGCCATCGCCTTACCGGTCATCAGCCCGACGATGAGCCCACCGATCAGACCCGGACCGGAGGTGGCAGCGATCGCATCGATATCGGCAAGTGTAACACCCGCGCCGGTCAGCGCCTCTTCAACGAGGGTATCGAGCGCTTCCACATGGGCGCGTGCGGCAATTTCCGGCACCACGCCACCATAGGCGCTGTGTTCTTCCAGCTGCGACAAAACGACGTCGGAGATGATCTCTCCACGGCCGTCGGCATGCCGAACCACCACGGATGCAGCGGTTTCGTCGCAACTTGTCTCAATGCCGAGGATACGAAGAAAGGGGGTCATCAGCCGGTTCGTTGATTGCGGTGCTTCAGAAACTTGGGTACGAACACCTCCGGTAACAACGGATAGAAGCGGATGCAAACAAAACCTTTCCGAATCGGCACACGCGGAAGCCCCTTGGCGCTGGCGCAGGCCCATGAGACGCGAGATCGTCTTGTGAAAGCCCATGGCCTTGCGCCTGAAATGTTCGAGATCGTGCCGATTACCACAAAAGGTGACCGCATCGCGGATCGCGCTTTGTCTGAGGTCGGTGGCAAAGGCCTGTTTACCGAGGAGCTGGAAACCAAACTTCTGTCCGGAGATCTGGATTTTGCCGTGCATTCCTCCAAGGACATGGCGACGAAACTGCCTGAAGGCCTCTATCTCTCGGCATTCCTGCCCCGCGAAGACGTGCGCGATGCCTTTATCGGTCGTGCCGCTCCAAAGCTGCTGGAACTTCCCCATGGCGCGACAGTCGGTTCGGCATCACTGCGTCGGCAGGCTCTGATCCGCCGCGTGCGGCCGGACATCAACGTCATCCTGTTTCGAGGTGCCGTGGCAACGCGGTTGCGCAAACTGGAAGACGGCTTGGCCGATGCGACATTGCTCGCCTTCGCAGGTCTCAAGCGGCTGGACATGGCAGATATTCCGACGGAGTTGCTGGAAACGAAAGACTTTCTCCCTGCCCCTGCACAAGGCGCCATCGGGATTGAAAGCCGCATCGGCGATACACGCGTCGGCGATCTGCTCGCGGCCATCAATCACTGTCCCACCTATGATGCTGTGTCCTGCGAACGTGGTTTCCTGTCGGTGCTTGATGGTTCTTGCCGCACACCGATTGCCGGTTACGCCACCTGCGATGGCGATGAGCTGCATTTCTCCGGCCTTATCCTGACGCCTGACGGGCGGACGGAACACAGTGTCGAAATATCAGGAAAGTGCGCGCAGGCTTTGGCGCTTGGCAAGCAAGCCGGGGAACAGGTTCGCGCTGCCGCTGGCACTGGTTTCTTCGAAGGCTGGAGCTGACCATGCGCGTCGTCGTCACCCGCCCACGAGCGTCGGGAGAGAAGACGGCAGCACTTTTGCGCGAACGTGGTCATGAACCGGTTCTGATACCTCTGACAGAGCCCGTTCACCATGCTGACGTCGCCATCGACGCTTTGGCAAGGCCATTGCAAGCACTTGCCGTAACAAGCGCGGAAGCCATTCGCGTGTTGGCGGGAGCTGGTCTTGCTGCGCCAGCGATCCTGCATATGCCACTGTTTGCCGTGGGGACCGCTTCAGCAGAGGCAGCCCGCAAAGCGGGTTTCCACAACGTCACTGCGGGCGACAGTGATGGTCCGGCACTGGCTCAATTGATTGCTGACCAGATGAGAAGCGATACCGGATCGTGCAGCAATCTTCTCTATCTTGCCGGAACACCCAGAGACGCTGGGTTCGAAAAGCGGCTCTCAGAATTGATGGTGCCGTTCGAAACTGTCGAAGTCTATGAAATGCAGCCCCTCTACTGGAACCCTACGCAATGGGAAGGCTTCACAGATAAGCAAATAGATGTTGTCCTTTTGTACTCCAGTGAGGCGGCTCGGCTGTTTTTCAAACTCGTCACCAGTCAGCCTGTTTTCAAGCAATGGGATCACTGTAAGTTTATCTGCATCAGCAAAAAGGTTCTTTCAGATATTCCGCCCGCGTTTCAACACAACGCGATGGCCAGCACTGCCCCCAGCGAGGCCGAAATGTTCGATCTCCTCGACCTGTTAGCGGGAACCTAATTCCCTCTTGCCTCTTTCCTTTGCCGTCATCACTAACTAGGTTTAGGGAAATGCAGGCAAAATGAGGTTGTCATGGTATCGGGAAAACCGCCACGCCACTCCAAGTCCAACGCCGAGCCGGTCACCATTGATCTGGACGCCAAGGACGTGAAAGAAGTCGGCAAGGAAAAAGATACGGCCTCCGTTGAGGACGCGACGATGGCTAAACCCGAACAGAGCACACCGCCTGAACAGACCTCGCCCGCCGACGCTCCGAAAGACAACCCTCGCCCTATCTGGGAAGAGCCGGTAAAAACGCCGATTGAGCCGGAATCCAATGTCCACAAGACCGATAGTGTAAAGGCCGAAGCTGCCACTGGCCAAGGGCCTGCGAAAGCATCAACTGTTCCTCCTTTAAAGGCAGAAACACCCAAGCCGGACCAGCCAAAATCTGAGCTACCGAAAACCGGGCCGACCAAACCTGCTGATGCCAAAACATTCACCACCGCAGCGACACCATCGAAGAGCGCCACGGAGAACAAGGCTGGAAATTCCGGCCTTTTGGCTGCCGGTATCGTTGGCGGCCTGATTGCGCTTCTAGCCGCTGGCAGCATGCAATATGCGGGTTATCTGCCACCATTCACCGGCAATGGCGGCTCTTCGGACGAGTTGACCGCACTCAAGACACAAGTCGCCAGCCTGCGCGAACAGATCGCCAATACGCCACAAACAACAGCAGACACGTCCGCACTTGAAAACCGTATTGCAGCGCTCGAGAGCTCTGCCGCATCTGGCGGTGGCGATGTCGCCAACAAATTGACGGCGCTTGAAAGCACAGTTTCCACCCTTCAGTCCGAAAAAGCCGCGCAGGACAGCGCCAACGCCGATCTTACCCGCCGTTTGGGCGAAGCCGAAACCAAGATCAATGAACCGCGCGACGATATCGAAGTCGCGCGCGCAATCGCTTCTGCCGGCCTGAAGGCGGCTATCGATCGTGGCGGACCGTTCCTTGCGGAACTCGATACGTTGTCTCGTGTCACACCGGATGAACCGGCTGTACAATCGCTGCGGCCCTTCGCAAATACGGGCGTTCCGTCTCGCGCCGAACTGACCCGAAATTTCCCCGACGTCGCCAATGCGATGCTGGACTCGCTCAACCAATCCGATCCCAATCAAGGTGTCGTTGATCGCTTGACGGAAAGCGCTCTATCTCTCGTCAAAGTCCGGCCGGTGGGCAATGTCGAGGGAGAGGGTGCCGACGCGAAAATTGCGCGGATCGAAGACAAGCTTCGCAATGGCGATTTAAAGGGTGCAGCACTTGAGTGGGACGGTCTGCCTGAACCAGCAAAGGCGGCATCCGCTGACTTCAAAAAATCGCTCGATGCCCGCGTTCAGGTTGAAGACCTCGTGAACGGTACGTTGACACGCGCCATCACCAGCACCGGACAGAAGGGGTAAGACATGACAAAAATCATCGGTTTCGTTGTCATCGTCCTTCTCATTGGCTTCGGTTTTTCCTGGCTGGCAGATCGTCCAGGCGTGCTTTCCATCGTCTGGCAGGGCCAGCTGATCGAGATGAGCCTGATGGTCGCGGCATCCATTGTCGCGGCCTTGATCGCAGCGGTGATGATCGTCTGGTGGCTTTTCAATACGGTCTGGAACTCGCCCCATGCCGCGCGGCGTTATTTCCGTTCCCGCAAGCGGGATCGCGGTTATCAGGCGCTCTCGACAGGACTGATTGCAGCGGGAGCGGGCAACGCCCTTCTGGCCCGCAAAATGACGGCGCGCACGCAAGGTCTTCTAAGCGCCGATCAGGAGCCTCTTATCCATCTTCTGGAAGCGCAGGCCGATCTCATCGAAGGCAAATACGATGCGGCCCGCCGCAAGTTCGAAGCCATGGCGCAGGACCCGGAAACACGTGAGCTTGGTCTGCGCGGACTTTACATGGAAGCACGCCGCCAAGGCGCCAACGAAGCCGCTCTCGAATATGCCGAAGATGCGGCAAAGAACGCACCCTATCTTCCGTGGGCAGCTCAAGCGACGCTGGAAAGCAAATCCCGCAGCGGCGAATGGGACGACGCCATTCGTTTGCTCGATCAGCAGAAGGCAGCACAGGTCATAGGGCGGGGCGAAGCGGAGCGGCTGAAAGCTGTTCTCTTGACCGCAAAGGCGGAAGAGAAGTTCGAGATCGACCCAAAAGCTGCGCGTGAAGATGCCAAGCAGGCACTGAAACTGTCCAAGGGGCTCGTCCCTGCCGCGCTGGTGGCCGCAAAATCTTACTTGCGCGAAGACAATCTTCGCAAGGCTGCCGCGGTTCTGGAGCCGGTCTGGAAGATTGCCCCGCATCCGCAGATCGCTCAACTCTATGTGCGCGCCCGTAGTGGCGATACCGCCGTTGATCGCCTCAAACGCGCTGAGCGGCTTGAAAGCCTGAAACCCAACAATGTCGAGTCACTGTTTGCGGTAGCACAGGCAGCTCTTGACGCGCAGGACTTTACCCGCGCCCGCGCCAAGGCAGAAGCTGCCGCGCGGATTCAGCCCCGCGAAAGCATCTTTCTGCTGATGGCAGACATCGAGGAAGCGGAAACAGGCGATCAGGGCCGCATTCGCCACTGGATGGCGCAGGCGCTACGTGCACCGCGCGACCACGCATGGGTCGCGGATGGCATCGTCTCCGACAAATGGCTACCTGCGTCACCCGTCACGGGCAGACTGGATAGTTTCGAGTGGAAAGTCCCCTTCGGCCAGGTCGAAGGACCCGTGGAAGACAATGGGATAGACCATGCGCTGTCATCTCTGCCGGATGTTGCCAAACCGGAAATCCGTGAGAAAATCATCGAGATTCCAGTCCCGGTGAAGGTGGTCGATCCTGTCGTACTAAACGAAGCCAGACCGGTGGCTGACAAACCGACCCATCCGAAAAATGAAGTCGTTAATCCTGTCGAGGAAAAGCGCCCGGATGCTGTTCCCTTCTTCGGCGGTTTGCCGGATGATCCTGGTGTGAAAAAGCCCAATGCCGAACCGGACGAAAAGACCCGCCTCAAGCTGTTTTGATCGATTTTAAGGACAATCATGTTCGAACGTATCCAGTCTTTTTTCCAGAATCTCACGCAAGGCGGATCATCAGAAGATTTCGCGCCGGATGATTTGCGCGTTGCCATCGCAGCCCTGTGCTTTCAGGTCATGGAAGCTGACGGCACCGTCTCGAACGTGGAACGCCAACGTCTGCGTGAGTTGCTTCAAGAGCATTATGATCTGAGCTCCAGCAAACTGGATGCACTGATGGAAGCAGGGCGTGAGGCTGGCCGGGAAGCGGTGGATTATTATCGCTTCACCACTGACATAAGGCGGCATCTCAATGAAGAGCAGCGCATCGAACTGATCGGCGTTCTCTGGGACATCGTTTATGCGGATGGTGAACGCAACGAAATGGAAGACCACGTCATCTGGCGCGTCGCCGATCTGTTGGGCGTTTCGGTACGGGACCGCGTTTTGCAACGCCAGCAGGCGGCAACGCATGTGAATGTTTCCGAAGAAAGCGACAACAAACAAGATGCTGTTTGAGCCATCCCGTCAGCAGCGGAAACAAGACAGCATCTTGATCGTTCTCCACCAGGAAAGATCAACACCCGGCAGGGTCGGTCAGATGCTGATCGAAAAAGGGTACAGGCTGGACATCCGCCGCCCCGCACTGGGTGACGAACTTCCCGCAACACTTGGTGCGCACAAGGGTGCCGTGATCTTCGGTGGCCCTATGAGTGCCAATGACTCCGAACCCTTCATCAAATCGGAAATCAACTGGCTGAAAGTCCCCCTGAAAGAGAACAAGCCTTTTCTCGGCATCTGCCTCGGCGCACAAATGCTGTCCAAGCATCTGGGCGGAAAGGTTCAGGCCCATCGGGAAGGCAAGGTGGAAATTGGCTGGTATCCCCTGAAGACGACAGAAAAAGGTCGCTTGTTGATGAAGCATTGGCCGCAAATGGTCTATCATTTCCACCGGGAGGGTTTTGATCTACCCCACGGTGCAGACCTGCTTGCGTCCGGAGAGACTTACCCCAACCAAGCCTTCCGATACGGCCATAATGCCTGGGGTCTGCAATTCCACGCCGAACTCACCCGCGCCATGATGCACAGCTGGGTGGTACGCGGAGCCGAACGTTTCGGCATGCCCAACGCGCAAGTCGGCAGCCAGCATCTGGAGGGTCGGATGATGTTCGATACGCCGCTCAGAAGTTGGTTATCGCATTTTCTGGATTTGGTGTTTGAGGGCCAGTCCCAGAGCGCGTGCCCAGCTAGCTACGCAACACTTCCGTCAGTTTGACACCGATGATGTTGTCGTCATTGTCGGAGACGATTTCGCCCCGGCCTATCGTCTGACCGTTAACCCGGATTTCGACCGGATCGCCAAAGCGCTTGTTCAAGAGAACGACCTGATCTTTCGTCAGCGACATCAAAGCAGAGACCGGAACCTGTGCGTGGCCGATGACGACTTCCATCGTTAGCGGAATGTCATCGAAGCTTTTACCAGATACGGGTTGCGAACCAACCAAGGCGCGGCTGTTGTCGTAAACCGGCCTTCCCCAGTCGGTCAGTTGCGCTCTCACGGCCTGCCGGTCCGAAATCGGAGAGTTCAGCGCGTGCTCAACGCGATAAGGCTGGTTGAAACTCGCGCCGACAGCGGGCCATGAGAAAGGTGCTGCACCGTCACTTGAATCCATCATGGAACACCTTCAACAAATCGAATCAGCCCTCTCATAGGGTCGGTGTCATCATAGTCGCGCTGCTGATGGAGATTTATGAGCCAGTGATTTAACCGTTAACGATGAATTAACATCCACAGGCAAGTCTCGTTATACGGCGTGTCCGCGGGAAAATAGCGTCAAAACGGCACAGATACCCGAATTGACGCAAACTTCGGTGGCAACCAAATACATCGTGTCGCAAAGCTGAACATGTCGGTGCCGTTCCACCGTTCAGGTTAAAACAAAAGGACGTTATTCATGACATCCCGAAAACCGCATCGCGTCTCTTGAAAAAGCCTCCAAATCAACGGCACTTGCCGGTTGCTGTATGAATGACTAAATGTCACCCAACAACGATATGGAGACATTGATGCTTGCCCTGTTTCAGACAATCGATCTGGCTTTGAACCTTTATACCTGGGTGCTGATTATCAGTGCCATCTTCTCCTGGCTCTATGCCTTCAATGTCATCAATTCTTCGAACCAGTTCGTGGGCGCGATCGGCAGTTTCCTTTACAATGTCACCGAGCCGGCGCTGCGACCCATCCGTCGCGTTCTGCCAAACCTCGGCGGCATCGACATCTCTCCGATCATCCTGCTGCTGATCATCTTCTTCATCCGCTCGCTGATGTGGAACACGATCTACCCGCTGGTCGCCTGATTTTTTCCCCATCGGCATAAAAAATCCTCCGGATCGCTAGCGACCCGGAGGATTTGCAGTTTCAAATATATGCAGAAGCTACAATCAGCCTTGCGACTTGTAGCGCTCGATAGCTTCGAGAATCAGCTTCTTGGCAATGTCGACATTCTGCCAGCCGCCCATCTTCACCCATTTACCGGGCTCCAGATCCTTATAGTGCTCGAAGAAGTGCTCGATCTGCTTCAGCGTGATTTCCGGCAGGTCCGTGTAGTTCTGAACCTTGTCGTAACGCTGCGTCAGCTTGGGAGATGGGACAGCGAGAATCTTCTCATCCTTGCCGCCATCGTCTTCCATGATCATCACGCCGATCGGGCGCACATTGATAACGCAGCCAGGCACAAGCGGACGTGTGTTGCAGATCAACACATCGATAGGGTCGCCATCCTCAGAAAGAGTGTGCGGGACGAAACCGTAGTTACCCGGATAAGTCATCGGGGTGTAAAGAAAACGGTCAACGACCAGCGCGCCCGCTTCCTTGTCCATTTCGTACTTGATCGGGTGGCCGCCAACCGGGACCTCAACAATCACATTGATATCATCAGGTGGGTTCTTGCCGATAGAAATAGCATCGATACGCATTCGCTTCCCTCGATTAGGTGGGTTGGACTGGCATGTCGATACTGGGAAAGTCGCCGCTTGGCAACACAGCTTGGCCGGTTGCGACAAAACTCCCCATGCAAACGGTGGGTTACCGTTACAGGAGCTCAGAAAATCAGAGGTGCGAACTGATATGAAAGCGGCTTAGCCGAAGGATTTGACGACCGCAAGCATGCAGTCGCAAATCTTCGGCTGAAGCAAAACCCGACGTCGTGCGTTCAGCAACTTACTGGTCGATGATGGTCCCGCGGCCGTCATTCCAAACGCGCATGTTCTGCTGCTCGTGACGGCGTGGCTGCACGGGAATCGGAGCGGGTTTGAGACGGGCGGAAAACAGACGCGCTGCACTTAGCACCGCCAGGGTGCCGATAAGCGCAATCGTCAAGGACGCGGTGAAAAGTGCGGCAAGAGCCAGAATTGCGATGCTGGAAGCCGCGATAAAGAATGTACGAATGCCCTGCATGATTCAAACCTTTCTGTCCAGACGAATGTGGGCCTTCTTTCCGCTGCTTGCAAGAGGGTTACCGCCGTCTGTAAGCTTGCGAATGTCACAAAAGGTTGACACAAGTGCGGCATGGCCGATTTTTATTTCAACAATACTGCTCGTCCCCGCCGTTCACTTCTTTCGGTGCCCGCCATAAACACGCGCGCACTTGCAAAACTCCAAACGCTGGATTGCGATGGCGTGATCTTCGATCTTGAAGATTCGGTTTCACCTGACATGAAGGACGAAGCGAGACGCAATCTCGTGGCCTTCTTCAAAGAAACGACTTTAGCAGGTCGTGAGGCAATCATCCGCATCAACCCTGCCACGACGACTGTCGGACAGGCAGACCTCAAAGCGGCGCTTGCCTGCCATGCCGATGCCATCCTTCTGCCAAAGGTTGAACAACCCTCGGATATTAACGACGTGGCCGACCTGCTGGCAGAGACCGATGCTCCCGACACTCTGAAAATCTGGGCGATGATCGAAACGCCAAAAGGTGTACTGAATGCAGCCGCCATCGCCGAAGCATGTCACACGATAGGTGCGCGGCTTGGTGGTTTCGTTATCGGCCTCAACGATCTGCGCAAAGACACCCGCGTACCCATAGGGGCCGAGCGAACCTATCTCGTACCATGGTTGATGCAGGTCGTGCTTGCGGCCCGCGCCTATGGATTGGACGTCATTGATAGCGTGTCGAACGATTTTCGTGACCTCGACGCGTTTGCAGCGGAATGCGAGCAAGGCCGCGCCATGGGTTTCGATGGCAAGATGCTAATCCATCCAGCCCAGATCGACGCGGCAAACCAGGCTTTTGCCCCGGATGCGCAGGCGTTGACGGAGGCGCAGGAGATAATTGCAGCTTTTGAAAAACCGGAATCTGTGGGATTGAACGTCATCAATTCCAAAGGGCGGATGATCGAGCGACTGCATGTCGGCCCGGCTGAAAGGCTGGTCGCCATGGCGCAGATCATCGCCGAACGAAAGGCAGGAAAAACATGAAAGTCTATCGCTTCATCACCGGTCCCGACGACGCGAAATTTTGTCACCGCGTTACCGAAGCGCTCAACAAGGGCTGGGAGTTGGCGGGGTCACCGACCTATGCGTTCAATGCGGCAACCGGTGTCATGCACTGCGGACAGCCGGTGACCAAGACAGTCGAAGGCAAAGAGTACCATCCGGACATGAAACTGGGCGAGCAGTAAGGCTTGACCTAAGCAACGGCGGATCAGCGATCCGTCGCTGCCTCGTCAGCGCTTTCCTCGATACGCTCCATGTCGTCATCCGACAGACCGAAATGATGGCCGATTTCGTGGATCAGGACGTGGGTGATGATGTCGCCCAGCGTCTCCTCGTTTTCAGCCCAGTAGTCGAGAATGGGGCGACGATAGAGGATGATGCGGTTGACCATCTCACCGGTTTCCATGGTGAAACGTTCCGAAATGCCGCGTCCTTCGAACAGGCCAAGCAGATCGAAGGGCGTTTCCAGCGCCATGTCCTCGAACACCTCATCGGTCGGAAAATCCGCGATCTCGATGATCAGGTCCTTGGTCAGCGCGCGAAACTCTTCCGGCAAATGGCCATATGCCTCGATGGCAAGCGATTCGAACGCTGAAAGTGTCGGCGCGTGGCGATCCCGCCAATCGTCGGTTTTGTCTATGCGGGCCATTTCTGCTCCTTGTTGAGAGGCCCATATAAACCCTCGCCGACGAAATTTCGAGGCCTGTTTGCCACAACTGGTGAAATCCCCTGAGATTCTTGGTCATCAGGGTTATTTCCACCCCCCAACGAACTTGACAGAAACGGTCTGCTGGCGTATCCGGCACGTGAAATTGAGGGCGTATTGCGTCTTCCGTTCATATCGCTTTGTCAAAAGCGGTTTCACCGGCGTGTTTCCAGAAGCATTCTGCCTCCGGAATTCAGGCTATTCGACTGATAAAAAGACGGCCAGACCGCATTTGCGGGCAGAGCCGGAACGAACATGAAAGGGTAAAAAATGTTCGCAGTCATCAAGACCGGCGGTAAGCAGTACCGTGTAGCGGCCAACGACGTGCTCACAATTGAAAAATTGGAAGCAGAAGCTGGCGCAACTGTAGAATTCACCGAAGTTCTCGTGATCGGCGTTGGCGCTGACGCACAGTTCGGCGCGCCTTTCGTTGCTGGTGCAACGGTCAAGGCTGAAGTTGTTGAACACAACCGCGGCAAGAAGGTCATCGCCTTCAAGAAGCGTCGTCGTCAGAACTCCAAGCGTACGCGCGGTCATCGTCAGCATCACACCGTCGTCCGTATCACGGACATCGTTGCAGCCTAATCGGCGCGACACGGGAAACCAGGTTTTAAAGGAGAAATCCAATGGCACATAAAAAAGCTGGCGGTTCATCGCGTAACGGTCGCGATTCGAATTCCAAGCGCCTTGGCGTGAAGAAGTTCGGCGGCGAAGCCGTAATTCCAGGCAACATTATTCTGCGCCAGCGCGGAACGCAGTGGCATCCCGGCGCCAATGTTGGCCTCGGCAAAGACCACACGATTTTCGCGCTCACAGCCGGCAACGTATCCTTCCGCTCGAAGGGCAATGGCCGCGTATACGTGTCTGTAGCACCGAAAGCGGAAGCCGCAGAATAAGCCGGTCGCGTCATATGCAGCCGGTGTCCCAATGACCCGGCTGAGACGTAACAGGTTCAGTCATAAAAAAGGGGAGTTGGGGCACCACCCAACTCCCCTTTTTTCTTAACCTCATGGAGGGACTGAACCATGCAAGCTGAATTGTTAAGGGATGACCAATCACGGTCACCCGAAGAGCGGCCAAGACCGGAACGGTCAAGGAGCGATTGCCCCGTCTTATTATCGCAAAGGCTCGTTCTGCGCGCGCCTCACGAAGAAGACATTGACGCCCTTGCCCATCTTGCCAACAACGCCAACATCGCGACCATGGTGTCGCGTATGCCGCACCCTTACACGGCCAAAGATGCCGCGGATTTCGTGCGACGTGCAAAAGTGGGCGAGATTGGCAAGTGCGTCTATGCGATTACCCGCATGGAGAATGGCGAGTTTATGGGCTGCTGCGGGCTGGAACCGCAGGAAGACGGCAAGACGCTCGAAATGGGCTATTGGCTGGGCGAGCGTTACTGGAACAATGGATACACGACAGAAGCCGCTCATGCCCTGATCGATATGGCGTTCCGCACCCGTGACATCGAACAGATCGATGCACGGTGCCGTGTCACCAACATTGCCTCGCGCCGGGTCATACAAAAGTGCGGTTTCCAGCTTCAGGGTTCCGGCATGGTCGGTTCGCTGGCGTTGGGCGGCATGGTTCCGGTTGAATGGTACAGACTGGATCGCAAGACTTGGGTCTCGCTGAGAAGCTGGGGAGATACACGATGAGCACAGCTTACTCGACACATCCTCAGCATTCGATCGTGGCCAATACTTGCCCGATATTGCAAACCCGCCGTCTGGTGCTGCGCCCGCAGCGTCTTTCGGATGCGGGGAGCATCGCGCAAGCGCTGAGCGACTTTGAGGTGACGCGGATGCTGACCCGCGTTCCCGCGCCTTACCACAGGCAGGATGCCCTGGAATTGTTGCTTCTTCGCACCGTCGGCACATCGCCGGACTGGGATTTCGCCATCACATGCGGCGACGATACCTTGGTTGGCGTCGTGTCCATCGAGAACCGTCGCGATGAATGGCATCTGGGATATTGGCTGAACCGCTCCCACTGGGGCCGCGGCTATATGACTGAAGCTGTCGCAACGGTGATCGGCCGTTTCTTCGAGAAAATGTCGGGCGACGTTCTACATTCCGGCGTGTTTGCGGATAATCCAGCTTCTTTGCGGGTGCAGGAAAAGTTGGGTTTCCGCATCACAGGCTGCCATGAGGTTTACGCGACCCCACGCTCGACCATGGTGACACATATCGACACGGCTGTGACTGCGAAGACATTTCGCGCGCCGCAACCATGATCGGAACGAAAATAGGGCCGGTTTCTCACAAACCGGCCTTGCTCCACGGGCTTTCGAGCCACGATAATCTTTGACCTTGAGAGCCTGCACCTATATTTGGAGCGGCAGACCCTTTTACAAAAAAGCAAGACCGCAAGCATTTGCAGGAATTGCCACTAAGCTGACAGAACGGCCAAGACGATGAAATTTCTCGATGAAGCAAAAGTTTATATTCGCTCCGGCGACGGCGGTGCCGGCGCGGTTTCCTTCCGGCGCGAAAAATTCATCGAGTTCGGCGGTCCCGATGGCGGTGACGGCGGGCGCGGCGGTGATGTGTGGGTAGAAGTCGTCAATGGCCTCAATACGCTGATCGACTTTCGCTTCCAGCAGCACTTCAAGGCCACCATCGGCCAGCACGGTATGGGCCAGGGCCGCACGGGCGCGAAAGGTGCCAGCGTGGTGTTGCGCGTACCCGTTGGCACGCAGATTTTTGAAGAAGACAATGAAACGCTGATTATCGATCTGACCAAGGAAGGCCAACGGTTCCGTCTGGCTGCCGGCGGTAATGGCGGTTTCGGTAATGCCTATTTCAAGTCTTCGACCAATCAGGCCCCCACGCACGCCAACCCCGGCCTTGTTGGTGAGGAAAAGATGATCTGGCTTCGCCTGAAGCTGATTGCCGATGCAGGTCTGGTCGGCCTTCCCAATGCAGGCAAATCTACGTTCCTCGCGACCGTTACTCGTGCGCGTCCAAAAATCGCCAACTATCCCTTCACCACGCTGCATCCCAATCTGGGTGTTGCTACGATTGACGGGCGCGAATTCGTTCTGGCCGATATTCCGGGCCTGATCGAAGGCGCGCATGAAGGCGTTGGTATTGGCGACCGTTTCCTGGGTCACGTTGAGCGCACCCGTGTTCTGCTCCACCTCGTTTCCGCGCAGGAAGAGAATGTCGGTAAGGCTTATAAAACCGTCAAACGTGAGCTTGCTGCTTATGGCGGCGGGTTGACGGACAAGCCTGAAATCGTGGCACTTTCGCAAATCGACGTGCTGGACGAAAAGGAATTGAAGAAGAAGGCGAAGGAGCTGGAGAAGGCTTGTGGCCGCCCGCCCCTTCTTCTGTCTGCTGCCGCCCATCTCGGTATGCTCGAAACCCTTCGTGAGCTTCGCGATATCATCGTGTCCGACAGCCGTGGCGGCGATACCGCCATGCCGGATCGCTCCATGCCAGTCGAAGACGAAATCGAGGATGGAGACGACCGTCTATGACGTCGATTTCGACATTGGTGCGAAAACCGCTCGGTAGCCACCACCGTATCGTCATCAAGATCGGCTCTGCCCTTCTGGTCGATCGTGCAAGTGGCCTGAAAAAGGAATGGCTGGATGCGATCTGCGAGGATATCGCGGCGCTGAAAGCCAATGGTGCCGATGTGCAGGTCGTGTCATCAGGTGCCATCGCTCTGGGGCGTACAGTCTTGGGCCTACCCTCGGGACCGCTGAAGCTTGAGGAAAGCCAGGCGGCAGCAGCCGTTGGTCAGATTGCACTGGCACGTGCATGGTCGGAAAGCCTGTCCAAGCACGATATCGTCGCGGGCCAAATTCTACTGACGCTGTCTGACACCGAAGAACGTCGCCGTTATCTCAACGCCCGCGCAACGATCAACCAGCTTCTAAAACTCGGGGCTATACCGATCATCAACGAAAACGACACGGTTGCGACGACGGAAATCCGCTATGGCGACAATGACCGTCTTGCGGCCCGCGTGGCGACGATGACAGGTGCGGATCTGCTGGTTCTGCTGTCGGATATAGACGGGCTCTACACTGCACCGCCGCATCTCGATCCCGACGCCCAGTTTCTGGAAACGATTGCCAAGATCACGCCAGAGATCGAAGCCATGGCGGGTGGGGCTGCGTCCGAATTTTCGCGTGGCGGCATGCGCACCAAGATAGATGCGGGCAAGATCGCGACGGCCGCCGGTTGCGGCATGATCATCGCGTCCGGCAAAACGCTCAACCCGCTGAAAGCCATCGAGAACGGAACACGTTCCTCATGGTTCGCACCGTCTGGAACACCGGTCACGGCCCGCAAGACCTGGATTGCCGGGCAACTCCAGCCCGTGGGCGAACTGCATGTGGATGCAGGTGCTGAAAAGGCGCTCTACGACGGTAAAAGTCTTCTTCCCGCAGGCGTGACGCTGGTGAAGGGTAATTTCGGACGTGGTGATGCGGTTGTCATCATGGGCGCGCAAGGTCGTGAAATCGCCCGGGGTCTGGCCGGTTACGATGACGACGAAGCGCGCCAAATCAACGGTCACAAGTCCAACGAGATCGAGGCGATCCTCGGTTATGTCGGTCGTGCCGCGATGATCCACCGCGACGATCTGGTGATGACGGGTCTTTCCGTTAAACTGAAAAATGCAAACAAGGATGAAGTCGATGCCTGAACAGGCCGTGAAGCAGAGCCATGATATCGAAACGCTGATGATGTCCATCGGCGCTCAGGCAAAAGCTGCTTCACGACCTCTGTCCATCGCCAGCACCGAGCAGAAGAACCGCGCTTTACTGGCCATGGCCTCTGCCATCGAAGCAGCGACGGGCAAAATCCTCGATGCCAATGCCAAGGACATGGTGGCTGCCGAAAGTTCAGGCGTCGCCGCCTCCTTCATCGATCGCTTGAAACTGGATGATGCAAGAATTGCCAGCATCGCAGACGGCATTCGCTCCGTCGCCGCACTGGCCGACCCCGTCGGCGAGGTCATAGCGGCATGGGATCGTCCAAACGGCCTTAAGATCGAACGCGTTCGCACGCCGCTCGGTGTCATTGGCGTCATCTATGAAAGCCGCCCGAACGTGACGGCAGACGCGGGTGCGCTTTGCCTGAAGGCAGGCAACGCCGTGATCCTGCGCGGTGGTTCGGACTCGCAATATTCATCGCGTGCTATCCATGCCTGCCTCGTAGAAGGCTTGAAGATCGCAGGTCTTCCAGAGCATGCGATCCAACTCGTGCCCGTGACGGATCGTGCCGCTGTCGGCAGTCTGCTGGGCGGGCTTGGAGGCACTGTTGATGTCATCGTTCCACGCGGAGGCAAAAGCCTCGTGGCACGTGTTCAGTCGGAAGCCCGAGTTCCCGTCTTTGCGCATTTGGAAGGCATCTGCCACGTCTACGTCGATAAATCAGCCGATCTGGAGATGGCGCGGAAACTCGTTCTGAACTCCAAGATGCGCCGCACCGGCATTTGTGGCTCCGCTGAAACACTGCTGGTGGATGCTTCCGCCGTTTCCACGCATCTGGAGCCGCTGGTGAAGATTTTACTCGACGCCGGTTGCGAAGTGCGCGGCTCGGCGGTCGTGCAGAACGCCGTCGAAGGTGTGATCGCAGCGACGGAAGAAGACTGGCGGACAGAATATCTCGATGCCATCATCTCGGTTAATGTCGTGGACGGCATTTCCGGTGCCATTGCGCATATTGGCAAATATTCTTCCAATCACACGGAGGCGGTTATCGCTGAAGACACAGAGGTAGTCGAACGTTTCTTCAACGAGATTGATTCGGCCATTCTGCTGCACAACGCTTCCACGCAATTTGCCGATGGTGGTGAATTCGGCATGGGCGCGGAAATCGGTATTGCCACAGGCAAGATGCATGCACGTGGTCCAGTGGGCGTCGAGCAGTTGACGTCGTTCAAATACCGCGTGCATGGCACCGGCCAGACGCGGACCTGATATTTGACCGCGGATCATGGCCTGGAAAAACGCTATCTGACCATGCCGCACACGGAGCGCGGCATGGTGATTGGCCTGTTCGGCGGTTCGTTCAATCCGCCCCATGCCGGTCATGCGCTGGTTGCTGAAATTGCACTGCGGCGTCTGGGTCTCGATCAACTTTGGTGGATGGTGACGCCGGGCAATCCGTTAAAAAACAAGGCCGATCTGGCACCTCTGGCGTCCCGTATTGACGCCTGTGAAAAGCTGATCTCCGACCCGCGCGTCAAGGTGACCGCCTTCGAACAATCGTTCGGCGTCACATATACGGCCAACACACTTCGTCTGATAAAAGCGAAGAACCCCCACGTCCGCTTCATTTGGATCATGGGTGCGGATAATCTACGCAATTTCCATCGCTGGCAGAGCTGGCGCAAGATTGCCGAAACATTCCCGATTGCCGTCATCGACAGGCCGGGGGCTACGCTTGCCTATCTGTCTTCCACCATGGCACAGGCCTACAGTCACGCCCGCGTAGACGAAGATGATGCCGGTGTCCTGTGGACGAAAACCGCACCGGCCTGGATTTTCATTCACGGCCCACGGTCGACATTGAGTTCTACCGCGCTGCGCAACGAGCATAGATGAAGTAGGCAGGGTACTGCCCTTGCCCACATCTTGAAAAGTTAACGCTTTGATGCCACCTTATTTGTGTGGCGCACAGAATCGCTGTGTCACAGTATCTGGTTTGTCATTTCGAGAGGAAAACAACTGACAACAGTACACACCAAGGGAAGAGCTTTCAGCGCTATCCCAAAGAGCATGGAGAGTGGCGTTGATGCTGCCCGTCGTGCCCTCGGAACCGTCCTTGCCAGTGTCGAGGACTCCAAAGCAGAAGACATCGTTTACCTGAACATTGCCGGAAAATCGGCGCTTGCGGACTACATGGTTGTGGTTTCCGGGCGCTCGAACAGGCATGTCTCGGCGATTTGCGAACATCTCATGTCCGATATGAAGGATGAGGGCTTCGGCCATTCGCGTATCGAGGGCCTCGAAAACGGCGATTGGGTCGTGATCGACGCTGGCGATGTCATCATTCACGTGTTCCGTCCCGAAGTCCGAGCGTTCTACAACATCGAAAAGATGTGGGCCGCTCCTGATATCGAGGAAGAAACGCTGCACTGATGCGGCCTTCGGGTGACGCAGACGCTTTGCCCGCATAGGAATCCGCAGCCTGTCCTGCTAAGAGCGCAACTGGCAACATTTGCGATATGGATGGATGTGTGAATGCGGATTTCGATTTTTGCGGTGGGACGGCTCAAATCCGGCCCTGAAAAGGATCTTGCGTCTCGTTATCTCGACCGTTTTGCCAAAACCGGCCCGGCAATCGGGCTGGAATTCTCCCGCATCATCGAGGTCGCGGAAAGCCGCGCTTCGAACGCTGAGACACGCAAGCGTGAAGAAGCAGCCATGCTGGAGAAGAATTTGGCAGACGGTGCTGCTCTCATTCTACTCGACGAGCGTGGCAGAGCGCTCGATAGCCCTGGCTTCGCAGAGCTTTTTGGAAACCTTCGCGATGGCGGCAAGCGTGACCTTGTGATTGCCATTGGCGGAGCCGATGGTCTCGACCCCCAGCTTTATGACAAGGCGACGGCCACTCTATGTCTTGGTAAACTCACGTGGCCGCATCAGTTGGTGCGCATCCTGATCGCTGAACAGCTCTACCGCACTGTGACGATTCTCTCTGGCCACCCCTATCACCGCGTCTGAAGTTTCGTATAAAGCCGCCATCATATCGACAAGCGGCAGGTGCCTATTGGCGCGAAGCGGCGAAGCAGCGTATGGTCGCCAAACTTTTCGGCGGTTAACATTTCCAATGGCAAATATGTGCGGCAAAAACAGGTGGATGGCTCTTTCGGGCGTGATCCTTGCTGTCTGCATGGTCGCGTCCTATCCATCTGGTAAGGCCATGGCGCTGGAAGACGCGCCGCCCACACTTTCACACGATACCACACCGCCTGATGAACTGGGTGCGCTGGAAAAACGCCGGGACCAGAACCGCGAGGATTTGCAGGCACTTGTCGACAGTATCGGCCTTTCCGAAGACAAGGCGCGCCAGCTTCAAGACAGCATCGCTTCTCTCAACCAAGATACGAGCCGCATCAAGGATGAATTGATTGCCTCGGCAGGGCGTCGCAAGGACCTTGAGGGTAAGATCAGCGACGGCGAGGACAGGCTCGCCAAGCTCAGCGTCCGCGAAGACGCCGTCAAAACATCCTTGAGGGAAAGACGCGGTGTGCTGGCCGAGGTGCTGGCCGCTCTTCAGCGCATGGGCCGTAATCCCCCTCCCGCCCTTCTCGTTTCACCCGAAGATGCCTTGGCATCGGTGCGCAGCGCCATTCTATTGGGAGCCGTGGTTCCGGGCATCCGTAGCGAGACGGACAAGCTGATTTCTGCTCTCAAAGAGTTGACTGATCTGCGCCAAGCGATTGCGCTTGAAAAAGAGCAACTGACCGACACCATGACGGCGAGCCTGGAAGAGGAAAAGCGGCTCGATCTGCTGCGTTTGGAAAACGAGAAACGCAACAGCCAGACGGCCAGCGAACTTGAGGCAGAACGCAAGCGTTCTGAAGAGCTTGCAGGAAAAGCAACCAGTCTGGAAGGACTGGTTTCATCTTTGGAAAACGAGATTTCTTCGGTCCGTGAAGCGAAAGAAAAAGAGCGCTTGGAGCAGGAGCGGATAGCCTCTTTACCACCAGCGGAACGGGACAAATTGCAGGCCCAGACCGAGGCCGGAATGCCCGATAAAAACCGCATTGCGCCCGCATATCCGTTTTCGAGTCTGAAGGGTAAATTGGCGTTGCCGGTTTCCGGAGATGTGCTGCGACGGTTCGGCGATGCCGACGGTACGGGGCATTTTTCCAAGGGAACGGTTGTTGCGACTGGCCCGGAAGCGCTGGTAACGGCACCTGCCGATGGTTTCGTGGTTTTCGCCGGGGAATTTCGCAGTTACGGCCGAATGATTATTCTCAATACGGGTGACGGTTATCACCTTGTGCTGACGGGCATGGACAATGTGAGGACGAGACAGGGCATGTTTGTGTTCTCCGGCGAACCGATTGCCTCCATGGGTACGAAAAGAGTGGCAAGTGCAGCAGCATTGGCGCTGGAAACTGACAAGCCGACGCTTTACATTGAATTCAGGAAAGACGGCGTACCGGTTGATTCTCAACCTTGGTGGACCGTAAAAAATACCGGAAGGGCGCGCAATGATTCGTAAGGCTTCACTTCTCATTATCGGTGGACTTATGGGTGCCACAGCGATGAGCGTTATCTACTCGGCAAGCATGCCGGCACAGGCTGCCGGCCCTTCGACCTATAAGGAGCTGTCGATTTTTGGTGACGTGTTTGAGCGTGTACGCGCCCAATATGTGACGCCACCCGATGACAAGAAGCTCGTTGAAAACGCCATCAATGGCATGCTGAGCTCGCTCGATCCCCATTCCAGCTTCCTGAATGCGCAGGACGCCACAGACATGCGCACCCAGACAAAGGGTGAATTCGGCGGTCTCGGCATCGAAGTGACGATGGAAAACGAACTGGTCAAAGTCATCTCGCCTATGGATGATACGCCCGCTGCCAAGGCGGGCATTCTGGCCGGCGACTATATCTCCGAAATCGATGGTGCCCCTGTACGTGGGCTGAAGCTTGAAGAAGCCGTCGAAAAGATGCGCGGTGCCGTCAAGACTCCCATCAAGTTAACGGTTATCCGTCAGGGCGCAGACAAGCCGCTCGACTTTACCGTCATGCGTGACATCATCGCCGTCCGTGCGGTCAAGTCGCGTGTTGAAGGTGGTGATATCGGTTACCTGCGTGTGATTTCCTTCACCGAGAAGACCTATGATGATCTCGAAAAGGCAATCAAGAAAATCAAGGAAGATGTGCCCGCCGACAAGCTGAAGGGTTACGTCCTCGATCTGCGTCTCAACCCAGGCGGTTTGCTGGATCAGGCGATCAATGTTTCCGACGCCTTCCTGGAACGCGGCGAAGTGGTGTCGACCCGTGGTCGTAACCCGGAAGAGACCCGTCGCTTCAACGCGACTGCAGGCGATCTGACCGATGGAAAACCCGTGATCGTTCTGGTCAACGGCGGTTCCGCATCCGCATCGGAAATCGTAGCCGGTGCGTTGCAAGACCTGCGTCGCGCGACCGTTGTCGGCACGCGTTCCTTCGGTAAGGGTTCCGTACAGACGATCATTCCTCTTGGCGATACCGGCGCGCTTCGTCTGACGACGGCGCTCTATTACACGCCATCGGGCAAGTCGATCCAGGGCACAGGCATCACGCCTGACATCAAGGTCGATCAGCCATTGCCGGAAGAGCTCCAGGGGCGTGTCCGTGCGGAAGGCGAATCCAGCCTGCGTGGCCATATTCAGGGCCAGAGCGAGACCGATGAAGGCTCAGGTTCGGCAGCTTATGTTCCGCCGGAAACAAAGGACGACATCCAGCTCAACTACGCAATGGATCTTCTCCATGGTACTAAGACGGACCCATCCTTCCCGCCAAATCCTGATAAGGCTGTGGTCAACAAGCAGTAATACTTAACGGCGTGGATTAAACTCCACGCCTGTTTTTCCCTGCGATCACTAAATCACGGATAGATCATTGTCTTCAGACCTGCGCAAACCGCTCATGGGTCGACAAAGAAAAAAAAGCGCCGGAACGTTCCGGCGCTTTTCTGCGCTTGGCGTTATGGTCCTTGCCGTGGCGAGTATTGGCGGTTTTTCTGTCTATACCGCGATGTCTCCCGGCAATCTTGAAGGCAACTCTACGGCCCCAGATGTCGTGCTACCGGACGCAGACCCCTCGAACAATGATGCCAGCCTGGCATCAGCGCCGCCTAAAGATGGCCTGGCACCACAAAGCGGTCGCTCCGGTGCAAACATCCAGAAAAATACGATGCCGGATGGCAATGTCGTCTCCGTCTTCTCGCCTCGCACACGCGAAAACGATGGCCCTGTCCTGATGACGGGCCAGACCTATGGGCAGGATTTGCGGATTGCAGCCCAACCCAACGAGGATTTGCTGGAAGATACCGCATTTGGTCGGCTGCCAAAGGTCGGCACCGACGGCCTTCGCCCCATGGAGCAATATGCCCGGCCGTGGTCTGGTGCGCGCGGCACACGCATCGCCATTGTCGTCGGCGGCTTGGGCCTAAGCCAGACCGGCACGCAAAAAGCCATTCGCGACCTGCCGCCAGACGTAACACTCGGTTTCGCTGCCAGCGGCAACAGCCTGCAGCGCTGGATGCAGGAAAGCCGTCGCGAAGGCCACGAGATCCTGCTTCAGGTCCCGTTCGAACCCTTCGGCTATCCCGGCACCAATCCGGGCGCGGATACCTTGCTTGTCGCAGATCCGGCCAAGATCAATCTCGAGCGCCTGCACCGGTCCATGGCGAAGATCACCAATTATACCGGCGTCATGAATTATCTCGGTGGTCGGCTGATGGCGGATGAAAAGACGCTGGAGCCGGTCATGCGTGACATCGGCAAGCGCGGTCTGCTGTTTCTGGACGATGGCTCTTCTGCCCAATCCAAGACGGCCTCCATAGCCAAGGCACTGTCGGCTCCGACAGGCTTCGCCGATCTGCAATTGGACGATCAGGTCAATGAGGCATCGATATTGCGCAAGCTGGATGATCTTGAGCGAATAGCCCGTCGCAATGGCTCGGCGATCGGCGTGGCTTCGGCATTTGACGAGAGCATCGCTGCGATTTCCAAATGGTCGGTGGAAGCTGCCGGTCGCGGCATCGAAATCGTCGGTGTTTCCGCGCTTGTTTCCGATAAGGCTGAACAGTAAATCTCTCGCACTCTCTCTGCGAAACCCTCACGAGTAGGTTCAAGATGACGATCAAAGCGGACGACCTTCCCTACCGCCCCTGCGCGGGCATCATGGTTCTCAATGCCGAAGGGCTTGTCTGGGCCGGACGCCGCATTTCCCAGGGTAACTCGGAATTTGATGGCTCTCCCCAGCTCTGGCAGATGCCGCAAGGCGGCATTGACGATGGCGAGAAGCCGTTGCTGGCTGCCATTCGTGAACTCTACGAGGAAACGGGCATGAAGACAGTTTCGCTTCTGGCCGAAGCGAAAGACTGGATTCATTACGATCTCCCGCCGCAACTGCTCGGCATCGGCCTCAGAGGCAAATATCGTGGTCAGGCACAGCGCTGGTTCGCTTTTCGCTTCGAGGGCGACGAAAGCGAAATCAAGATCAACCCACCGCCGACAGGCCACGAGGCCGAATTCGATGAATGGGCCTGGAAGCCGATGGAAAGTCTGCCGGAACTGATCGTACCCTTCAAGCGCGGCGTCTACGAGCAGGTCGTTGCAGAGTTCCGGCATTTGGTCGCCAAATAAACTCAACAAAAAAGGCGGCACGAATGCCGCCTTTTTCAATTCCACAATGATCGCGTCACTCGGACTCGGCAGCATCCGCAGAGTCGGCGTTAAGCTGGCCGTATTTCGCTTCGCCGATCTTGTTGAGAAGATCGAGCTGGGTCTCGAGGAAGTCGATGTGACCTTCTTCGTCGATCAGCAGCGTTTCGAAAAGCTTCATGGAAACATAGTCGCCAGCGTCGTGACAGATGTCGCGCGACTTCTTGTAAGCCGTGCGTGCGTCATATTCGCCCGCGAGATCCGCTTCCAGCACTTCCTTGACGTTCTGGCCAATGCGCAGGGGCGCAACGGTCTGGAGGTTAGGATGGCCTTCGAGGAAGATGATACGGTCGATGATCTTGTCGGCGTGCTGCATCTCTTCGATGGATTCGGCACGCTCTTTTTTGGCGAGCTTCGTGTAGCCCCAGTCGTTCAGCAGTCGGTAATGCAGCCAGTACTGGTTGACCGCACCGAGTTCGAGGAACAATGCCTCGTTAAGCTGCTCGATGACTCTTGTGTCGCCTTTCAATGTCCGCTCTCCTGTTGTCTTCATGCAATTGTCTCAGGCGGGACATAAAATCAAAAACATCGGCCTCCGTCGAGTGCCGACGGGCATGATATTCTTCTGTCGTCTTGATAATCAGTTCGACAACCGACGGAAAGCAGCCGCAGCAGCGCCCGCGTTTTTCCATCGCGTGATACACCTTGGCAGGAACGATGAGCTGCCAACAGTCATCATCAAGCATCTCGTTGATGACGTCGCGAATGTCTTTATCGGTGATATAATTGCAGCTGCAAACGAGCATGGTACTTTGCCTGTGTGACGCAACACGTTGTTTTCATTCTTAAACCAAAACAGGATAGTGAGTGTCAAGAAAAAGATATTCAGCAAAACCGCCGCGTTATTTAGAGTCGTTCTAAACTTAACAAAAATCCTCGTCTTTTCATTTAGTTAGCATCTCCTTGCGAACGAAATGGCGAATTCAAGTTTTCGTCAGCGTTGCAAAATCCCCACTGACGATCACGGAAAGTTTACTGACTTTAGTCCCTAGGCAAAATACTGTCCGCCATTGGCGGTCAATGTCGAGCCAGTGATGAAGCCGGCATTATCGGCAGCGAGAAACAGCGCACAGCGCGCGATCTCTTCCGGCTCGCCCAATCGTCCAACAGGAATTTGCGGGAGAATACGTTCATTCAACACATTCTCCGGCACAGCACGCACCATCTCCGTCCCAATGTAACCAGGGCAGATGGCATTGACGGTGATGTTTCGGGAGGCACCTTCCTGGGCCAGCGCCTTGGTGAACCCGATGTCACCCGCCTTGGCGGCGGAGTAATTGACCTGCCCTGCCTGGCCCTTCTGGCCATTGATGGAGGAAATATTGACGATGCGTCCAAAGCCGCGTTCACGCATACCCGGCCATATGGGGTGCGTCATATTGAAGACGCCGGTGAGATTGGTATCGATCACCTCGCGCCACTGCTGCGGCGACATTTTATGAAACATCGCATCGCGGGTGATGCCAGCATTGTTGACCAGAATTTCGATCGGGCCGAGGTCGCCCTCGACCTTGGCAATGCCAGCGACGCAGGCATCGTAATCGCGGATATCCCAGCAATAGGCAGGAATGCCAGTTTCGCGGCGAAACTGCTCGGCACGGTCTTCCGTGAAAGCGTAATTAACCGCGACCCTATAGCCTTCAGCATGAAAAGCCCTGGCAATGGCCGCGCCAATACCGCTCGTCCCGCCCGTTATCAACGCAACCCGGCTCATCTCAAGGCCTCCTTTGTTTATCTGTGTCAGCCTTTAGATGTCTCAAAGTGGCATTTCAATGATGGCGGGCCGTTACAGGCCTTCAATACACATGGCCACGCCCATGCCACCACCAATGCACAATGTCACCAGCCCCTTCTTGGCGCTGCGGCGCTTCATTTCGAACAGCAGCGTGTTGAGAACACGCGCACCCGATGCACCGATGGGATGGCCGATGGCAATCGCGCCGCCATTGACGTTGACGATGTCAGGATCAAGCCCAAGATCGCGCACCACGGCACAGGATTGCGCCGCAAAAGCCTCATTCGCTTCAACGAGGTCGAGGTCGGCAATCGACCACCCCGCTTTTGCCAATGCCTTACGCGATGCGGGAATAGGACCGGTTCCCATGATCTGCGGATCGACACCTGCCGTGGCCCAAGACGCAATCCGCGCCAAAGGTTGAAGACCGCGCTTTGCAGCCTCCGTTTCGGTCATCAATAGCACGGCAGCGGCACCATCGTTGAGACCGGAGGCGTTGCCTGCGGTCACCGAACCGTCCTTATCAAAAGCCGGTCGAAGTTTGGACATGGTGTCGAGCGAAGCGCCAGCGCGGATATATTCATCCGCATCGACCGTAACATCGCTTTTGCGACCCTTGATGATGAAGGGAACAATCTCATCGGCAAAACGGCCTGCGGCCTGGGCTGCCTCGGCGCGGTTTTGGGAGGTCACAGCAAACTGGTCCTGCTCGTCGCGGGAAAGTTGCCATCGCCGGGCGATGTTTTCAGCCGTGATGCCCATGTGATACCCGTAGAAGGCATCGGTCAGGCCATCACTCAACATTGTATCGACCATCTTGAAATCACCCATCTTGACGCCGCCGCGCAGATGCGCGCAGTGCGGTGCCATGGACATGGATTCCTGCCCGCCAGCAACGATGATCGATGCATCACCCGTTGCGATCTGCTGCATGCCCAACGCTACGGCTCGCAGGCCAGATCCGCACAACTGGTTGATACCGAAGGCGGTGGCCTCCTGTGGAATGCCCGCTTTCATCGCGGCCTGCCGTGCCGGGTTTTGGCCTTCGCCTGCAGTCAGCACCTGACCGAGAATAACCTCATCAACCTCACCCGCAGCAACACCTGCACGCTTCAGAACGGCTTCAACCACGCTCGCACCCAGTTCATGTGCAGGCGTGTTGGCAAAGCTGCCGTTGAAAGAGCCGACTGCCGTGCGCGCCGCACTAACAATGACGATTGAAGGCGAAGTCATTCAGTTATCTCCCATTTCTCGGCCGGGAGATTGTCAAAGCTTCAAGCTCAAGTCAAACAATCTCCCCTCACAGCACCGCCAAGATGTTTCCGGATAAATTGCTGCGCAAAAAAAGACTGTTGCAATGCACAAAACATTTGTCATGCCGATGAAGTTGAGCATAAACTTAAAGACGGGAAGAGCAAAAACACCTGATAAAAAGAAAATACCATCATCGCGAGGAGGCGAGCATGGCCAAACACAGTGGCGAGACCGTCATAAAAAAATATGCCAACCGGCGGCTCTATAATACCGGCACCAGTACATATGTGACGCTGGAAGACTTGGCGAAAATGGTCAAGCGGGGGGAAGAGTTCAAGGTTCAGGACGCCAAGACATCCGAAGACATCACCCATGCGGTTCTCACCCAGATCATTATGGAACAGGAAGGCAAGACCGGCAACACGTTGCTGCCAACGGCGTTCCTGAGACAGCTGATTTCCTACTATGGCGACCAGATGCAGATGGTCGTGCCGACCTTTCTCGAACACTCCATGAAGACCTTCTCCGAGCAGCACAGCCAAATGCAGGAGCATATGGGCAAAGCTTTTGGTGACGCATCCGGCACCAAGAACTTTTCATCGCCATTCGGGTTTATGGAAGAGCAGATCAAGCGGAATACGGAGCTTTTTCGCCAGGCCATGCAGGTCTTCACGCCATTTCCGGTACCCCCCGTACCGAAGGAGCAGAAGAAGCCCGACGCGTCCGAACTTGATGATCTCAAAGCGCAGTTGCGCACGCTCCAAACAAAGCTCGATCAGCTCTGAGCTGGACGCACCCCTTCGGGCACACGCAGCAACAGCAGAAAGCCAGCGCCTAGAAAGATCGTTAGCATGGCCATGCCCACATGGGCGGAACCGGTTGCATAAGTCGCGATGGAAAAGGATAGCGTGGCCATGAAGCTGGTTGCGCGACCCGACAAGGCGTAGATACCGAAATATCTCCCTGCTTCCGCAACAGTAATGTTGCGGGAGAGGTAGGAGCGCGACGAGGCCTGTACCGGGCCGAAGGCGAGCCCAACCAGTATACCGTAAAACAGGTAGGCCTTTTCTGCGGATGTAGAAAACAGCCCGTCCCGCACGGAGGCTTGCAGCTGAATGAGGCCAAACAAGGTGGAATCGGTCTGCGTGGAAACAATGCCGATTGTCGCCAATAGCAGTAGGGTGAGGCTGATCAGCACCGTCGTCCGCGATCCCAGACGTTGATCCACATAACCAGCCGCGATACAGCCACCGATTGCGACGATATTCAAGATGATGCCATAAATGCCGATTTCCATCGTTCCCCAACCGAACATGCCAGCAGCGAAGGTACCACCGAGGATCAACACGCCGTTGACCCCATCCTGATAGAGCATGCGGGCGATCAGAAATCGCGTGATGACCGGGCGACCTCTCAGTTCTCTCAGCGTAACTTTCAGTTCCGACAGGCCGGAGTGAACCGCCTTCCCGAACGGCAGGCCTTTTTTGACGTCTGGGGTAAAAAAGAACATCGGCAGGATAAAAACGAAATACCAAAGCGCCGAAATCGGACCGGTTATGCGTGCATCCTCTCCCGCCGCCGGATCAAGCCCGAACAGTGGCGGTATTCCGAGGATAGTGACGCCGCTGCCCGGCGCGGCCGCCAGAAACAACACCACGAATATCAGAACCACCATGCCACCCAGGTATCCGAGGCCCCAGGCCGTATTGGAAATGCGACCGACATTGTCAGGCGTGGTCAGGCGCGGCATCATGGAATCATTGAAGACGATGGAAAATTCAGCGGCAATGGAGGCCAGGATCATGAAGGTGACCGGCCAAAGAAGGGCCGAACCGGGTGCTGCGAACCACAACATCGAGAGACTTGCGATCTTCAGCGTCGCGAAAAAAGCGATCCATGGCTTTCTTGATCCGGACTGATCGGCAATCGAGCCGAGAATTGGAGAGAAAATGGCAATGATCACCGATGAGATCGTCGCCATGTTGCTCCACGTCGTCTGAGCGGAAATCGGGTCCGCAGTCAGCCGGGCAACGAAATAAGGGCCGAAAATGAAGGTGGTAACGACTGTGAAAAAGGGTTGAGCCGCCCAGTCGAACAGCATCCAGCCCCAGATGCCGCGCTTTGGTATCGTTTCACCGGTGGTCGGGAAGGATGAGGCCATGGGTGACCCTTTCAGCCGGTGCAGCAAGGCGCGTGAAAACTGCCCGGCCGTCATGGCCGGGCAGTCTATCAGTCTGTATCAGACGTTACGAGCCTGGACTATATCGGAAAGCAATCCGGCAGCAACAGTCAGGCGCGCAAGGTTGGTCTCGCCACTATCGCTGAGCCCCCCCAGTTCAGAGACGATGCGGTTGACCCGCACACGATCTGCCGCATACCAGGCCTGAACCGGGTTCTTTTCCTTGGCATGCTCGGTCAGAGCCGAAATGACGATCCGGCGTCGAGACGACGATATCTGATCCTGACTGCGCAGCAAGGCGAGGCTTTCATAGTGGTCGGCAGGCGTCACGCGCCGGCCGGCGTCGAGCAGTTTCGCCACACGGAAGGTGACGGATACGGCCGCATAGCTTTCAGCAGCACGGGCAAGCGTCGTTTTCGCCTGCTCCGCAATGAGCATGATTTCCGGCACGTAGACCAGAAGTGACAGCGTTTCCAACTCACGTATCAACGCGGGTTCGACACCTTCTATTTCGGTAAAGCCGATCTCGTCCTGATAACGGGCGGCACCCGGCGACAACGTCTTGATGGCCGTTCTCAGCCGATCAATTTCGTCCGCCATCGATGCCGTGGCCGTACCAGTCGTCTGGAGATAAAGCCGGGTCGCATCCGTAAAGATGCGGTTGATCGTGGCATAAAGACCGTTTTGGACATTGCCGGAAATCCGCCCATCCAGCTTGTCGATTTCGCTCCACAGGCGTTTCAGGCCAAAACCATCTTCAACGATCATTGCACCCTTGACGACCACAGGTGCCAGCAGACTGCTGGCATCCGCCAGCTTCTGCACGAAGCCCGGCCCACCTCGGTTGACGACCTGGTTGGCAAGTGAAGTCGCAACGATTTCACGGTGCAGACGGTGGCTGGTGATATCAGCCGCATAGGTCTTCTGCATCTTGCTCGGGAAATAATCCGTCAGAAGATGCTGGAGATAAGGCTCATCCGGTAGCGTGCTCGCCACCAACGTATCGAACAGAGTGAGCTTAGCATAGGACAGGAGAACGCCGATTTCGGGGCGCGTCAGCGGCTTGCCCGCAGCATAACGCTCGCTGAATTCCGCATCATTGGGCAGCGTTTCCACCTTGCGGTTCAACTGCCCCGCCGCCTCCAGTGCGCCCATAAGACGACCCAGCTCCTCGCGGTTTTCTGTGCCGCGACGCTCGGTTAGCGATATTGCCAAGGATTGCAGGTAGTTGTTGCGCAGGACAAGTTGCGCCACTTCAGTCGTCATGGACGACAACAGCTGGTTGCGCTTGGGCAATGTCAGACGTCCGTCATTGACGGGCGATGCCAGTGCAATCTTGATATTGACCTCGACGTCAGAAGAGTTGACGCCAGCCGAGTTGTCGATGGCGTCCGAGTTGCATCGCCCGCCCGACAGCGCATAGGCGATACGCGCCTTCTGCGTGATGCCAAGATTGGCACCCTCGCCGATCACCTTGGCACGAACTTCGGTCGCGTTGATGCGGATCGGATCGTTGGCGCGGTCGCCCACTTCGGCATTGGTTTCCACCGCCGCCTTGACATAGGTGCCGATGCCGCCGAACCACAGAAGATCGGCCTGAGCCTTCAAAATCGCCGTCATGATTTCGAACGGCGTGGCTACGGACTTGTCGATACCGATGGCCGCGACAGCTTCCGGTGTCAGCGCCACGGATTTCTCCGAACGGGAGATGATCATCGCACCCTTGGACAACGTCGCCCGATAATAATCCTGCCAGCTGGAGCGCGGCAGGTCGAACAGGCGCTGGCGCTCGGCAAAGGAGATAGCCGTATCCGGGGTCGGATCGATGAAGATATCGCGGTGGTCGAAGGCCGCTATCAGCTCGATCTTTTCGGAGAGCAACATACCATTACCAAACACGTCGCCGGACAAATCACCCACGCCGACGACCTTGAACGGCGTCGTTTGAATGTCGGTGTCCATCTCGCGGAAATGCCGTTTGACCGTTTCCCACGCACCGCGTGCGGTAATACCCATCTTCTTATGGTCGTAACCGGCAGAACCACCAGACGCAAAGGCATCATCGAGCCAGAAGCCCGCCTCACGCGCCAGCCCGTTTGCCGTGTCGGAGAAGGTGGCTGTTCCCTTGTCGGCAGCGACGACGAAATACGGATCGTCGCCGTCCAGCCTCAACGTATCCGAGGGTGCGACGATATCATCGCCGACGATGTTGTCGGTGATCGACAGCAATGTGCGGATATAGGTTTTGTAAGCCTCCTTGCCTGCATTGAAGATTTCGTCACGATTTCCCCCGACTGGCAGGGTTTTCGGGAAGAAGCCCCCCTTGGCACCTACAGGCACGATCACCGCGTTCTTCACCTGCTGGGCTTTGACCAACCCTAGAACTTCCGTACGATAATCCTGTCCACGATCAGACCACCGAAGTCCGCCACGCGCCACCTTGCCGAAACGCAGGTGAACGCCTTCGACTTCCGTGCCGTAGACGAAGATTTCGCGGAACGGACGCGGATCGGGCAGGCCATCCAGAAGCTTCGGATCGAACTTGAAAGCCAGCATCGCTTTCGGCAATCCGTCGTCGTTGCGCTGGAAATAATTGGTGCGCAATGTGGAATCCACCGCGTTCACATAACGACGCAGCGTGCGGTCCTCATCCAGATTGGGAACGCCGGACAGCGCTGCTTCGATGGATTTGTGAAGATCGGACAGTTTGCGAAGGCGCGGTTTCTCTCCGATCTTTGGATCGAAGCCGTGGGCGAACAGCTGGAAGATACTGGCAGCAATCGCTGGATATTTGAACAGGGTTTCGGAAATATGCTCCTGCGAATAGACGATGCCGGTCTGGCGCAGATAACGCGCATAGGCCCGTAAAACGGAAATTTCACGAACGCTAAGGCCAGCCGAGAGGATCAGCCGGTTGAAGTTATCGTTGTCGACGCTGCCATCGAAGACCGCAAGAAAAGCCTCTTCGAGCCGAGGGCCGTAAGTCGCAAGATCAAGCGTCTCGCCCTGTTGCACCTTCAGCTCCATATCATGCAGGACGATCGTGGTGGTCTCTTCGCCCGACAGGACGCCCACATCGAACGTCCGTTCGCTGATAACACTGAAACCGAGATTTTCCAGCAACGGCACGCGGCGAGACAACGGCAAATGACCATCCCGGTGGAAAATCTTTAGCGACAGCACATCACGGGCTTGGTCATCACGGCGATAGAACTCGATGCGAACCGGTTCACCGCTGGCGGTCGCCGCGATGTCAGCCATATCGCCAATGGCCTCTTCAGGCGTAAACGCTTCCTGATAAGCCTGATCGACATCAAGGACAGGCGTGCCGGACGGAGAAAGCGCCACGAAATGATCGATCCAGCGCGCAGCGATATCGCCAACGGCATCTTCGAGCTTGTCCTGCGCAACCCGCGGCGTCTTGTCGTTGGTGCGACCGACGATGAAGTGAACGCGGGCAACCGCCCCTTCCGGAAAAGCCGGGTAATAGGCAGAGATGTGGCCGTCATAGACCCGGGCAAGATACTCACCGATCTTCTCCCGCACATAGGAATTATACTCCTCCCTCGGCACGAAAATAATCACCGAGACGAAGCGATCAAACCGGTCGATGCGCGGCAGGACACGCACACGCGGTCGGTCACTGAGCTCCATGATCTGCTCGATAAAGCGGATCAGCAGATCCGTATCGATCTGGAAAAGGTCGTCACGCGGGTAGGATTGCAGCGTATTGTGCAGGATGCGTCCGGAGTGGCTGTTGGGGTCGAAGCCGAAATGATGTTCGACCTCGGCAACCTTCGCCCGCAGAAGCGGGATTTGCCGCACGGAATGCGTATAGGCCGTCGCGGTGAACAGGCCGACGATGCGAAGCTCGCCTATGACATTTCCATCCGCATCGAAGCGTTTGATGCCGATATAATCCATATAGGCGCGGCGGTGGACGATGGATTTCACATTGGCCTTGGTAACGATCAGAAAATCCGGGCCATCGAGAAATGCCAGAATTTCCGGCGTCGTCGTCACCGCATCTTTGCCCAGACGCAGGACGCGCACATTCGGGTCCGTGAGCGTGCCGAGACCACTCCCCTCGCCGCGCTCGACCTTGGCGTTCTTGCCCGCGCCGGAATAGCTGTAATCGCGCATGCCGAGGAAGGTGAAATTATCGTTGCGCAACCACTCCAGAAAAGCGACCGCCTCACTGCGTTCGGACTTGCGACGACTTGAACCGCGTTCTTTCAGCTCGATCAGGGCTTCATCGAGTTTCGCCAGCATCGGCTTCCAGTCGCTGTAGGCAGACTGAACCTGCGACAAAACGAAGCGGAGCTTTTCCTGAAGCGTTTCGGCACCCTGTTCCGTCACCGGTGCGATGTGAAGCTGAATGACGCTGATATTGTCTTGCTGTGCGTCGACCTCTGGATCGGCCAGACGATAACCGCCCACCGCCCTGTCATCGGCAACCATGATGGGGTGCACAGCGAGATAAAGGCTGCGGTAACTGCTTGTGACTTCCCCCATGACGGAATCGTAGAGAAACGGCATGTTGGGCGCGATGACCGTCAGAACAGAAACCGGAGTTTCACGGGGTTCGACGCCTTCTACTTGTGAAATACCAATATAGGATGCGTCTTTTTTCCAGTTTGAAAGTTCTTTCGCGACGTGCTGCGCCGCAGCAGCCAGCATTTCCGGAGAATAATACTGGATGTCATCAGCGCTGGCACGACCAAAAATTGCAGATGGGTCAATGAAGGCCTTACCGGATGCTTCCGCCAGTTTTCTGGATTTTTCGAGTTGTTTGTCGCGTTTTGGATTGTTCCGGTAGCCCATTTTGCCTTTTTCCTCCCGAAGGATGAGGGGTTATGAAAGAAAAATGCAAAATCTCTGCATTTCCGTTCAAATTCGAATCGGATATTGGCGCGGAATTGTGAATAGTTTAAGTGGCAATCCCTACTTTAAATGCTTCATCAAAATTTTATTCGATTGAAAAACAACTTTCCCACCTGCGGGCCGCATTTAAAAGTATCAATTGCCTGATTTCTGTTAACATCCGGTCGACCCTATTGTGACGCCTAAGTCACGGTTGAAGCAAATTATTGATTTCCACGTATTTTTGTGGTAGACAGATAAAACTGATCCACAGCGTGGCATTTGCGTGCCCAAAAACACCACGAAAGCAACTCATCACTTGCACGCGGTCTCCGTGACATATCGTTCGTTTGTGTTGTCAACCTTGGCGGTTGCAAGATGATTTATGTTTGAGCGCACGTCTGTACCAGTACGAAGTCACCTGACGGTTTCCCCCGTCTCATCCGGGCCTACCGACCCGACCCCGGACCCCCGGGTGCATGTAACAGGGAGTTTTTAGAACGAATGACTATCCAGCAGAAGAAATCTCCAGCGCGTCACGGCTTCAAGATCGGCGAAGCGATCGTTTATCCCGCTCATGGTGTCGGTACCATTTCGTCTATTGAGGAACAGGAAGTCGCGGGCATGAAGCTCGAACTGTTCGTCATAGATTTCGAAAAAGACAAGATGCGTCTCAAGGTTCCTGTAGCCAAGGCTGTCACCATCGGCATGCGCAAGCTGTCCGAGGGAGATTTTGTCGAGCGTGCACTGAAAGTCGTTCAGGGCAGGGCGCGCGTCAAGCGCACCATGTGGTCGCGTCGCGCACAGGAATATGATGCGAAGATCAACTCCGGCGACCTGATCGCGATTGCCGAGGTCGTTCGCGACCTTTATCGCGCTGAAAACCAGCCGGAACAGTCCTATTCCGAACGCCAGCTTTACGAAGCTGCTCTTGACCGCATGGCGCGCGAAATTGCCGCTGTCAACAAGATGTCAGAAACGGAAGCCGTTCGTCTCGTTGAGATCAATCTCAACAAGGGGCCAAAGCGCGGCAAGGCTGCTGACGAAGACGAAGCTCAGGAAGAAGAAGCCGCTTAAGCTTTTCCTTTCCGGCGACACTATAAAGCCGACCCTCGAACTGCTTTCAAGATGTTGACGATCAACGACTTGAGGCAATTCGAGGGTCGGTTTTTTTATTCCGAGATGATTTTCACGCGCTGGCCTGGCTGGATCGTCGCGGTCGCGCTCATAGCGTTGAGGACGCGGAAAAGTTCAAGCTTGCGATCCGTCCCCATCATGCGGGCGGCAAGCGACGCGACGGTATCATCCGCCTTTGTCGTCACGACACGGACGCGGAGCGGTTTGAGCGCAGCGATTTCCTGCGGTGTCATCTTGCGGAAGCTGGTGCGCAGCACATTGGAAACGCTATCAAGCTGAGCGCTCCCCTTTGGCACAGCCGTCAGGAACCGGAAAATCTGCTGCCCGACACGGATGACCGTAACGTCGAAATCCCATTTATCGGCCGTCGCGCGCGCGGTAGCAGCTGGTAGCCCATTGATTTCGGTCTCACGCACAGTTTCAGGCACCAGACCCGCAACCCAGCCGCTGGTGAGATAATTCGCAAGGCTGGTCTGCTTGGGATCGGCTACGCCATCGAAACGGATCGCCATTTCGCCGGGGCCGGTCGCCAGAACAGCTTCGACCTTGTTGTCGATCTGGAAGCCGTCTGGCACGTCGAAACGGATGCCCAGAGTGCCGTGCAGGAACGTATTGCCTCGCACATAGCCCTCTTGCGGGCTGTCACCGTAAAGCAGGCCATCAATGCCATTGAGGAACCATTCGCGCCCCTTGTCTCCGACCTGCCCTTCCTGACCGAAGGCGCGGGCATGCCGCTTGGCCAGCTCGATGCGCTGCGGCGTATTGGGGTGGCTGGATAGGAAGTCGAGGCTCTGGTCACTGTCAGGGTCGGCAGAGGTGAAACGCGCATAGGCCGCCATGGAATCAAGGAAGCGCGGCGATGCATATGGGTCATATCCCGCTTCACCCAACATTCGCACACCGATGACATCGGCCTGCAATTCCTGTTGGCGAGAAAACGCAGCCAGGCGCAGCTTGCCGCGCGCCAAAGCCTGTTTTCCAGCCAGATCGCTCGATAGCACTTCTGCAACGACACGGCTGGCTATGACTTCCGCCTCTTCGCGACGCTGCCGCTCGATACCGTGATTGGCGGTGACATGGCCCATTTCATGCGACAGAACCGCCGCAACTTCCGACGCGTCGTTAGCCAGCGCCAGCAAACCACGGGTCACATAGAGATATCCGCCCGGCAAGGCAAAGGCGTTGATGGCGGGTGAGTTAAGGATCGTTATGCGGTAGGACTGCTGCGGGTTTTCAGACACCGCCGTCAACGCGCCAGCAATTCGTGCTACCAGGCGTTCGGTCTTGTCGTCATGATATTCACCGCCATAGCTGGCGACAATGCGTGGATGCTCGCGCGCGCCCATCTGCGCGCGTGGATCGTTTTTCTGCACTTCCTCAACGGTCTGCGGATTGTCCGAAGGCTTCAGGCTCGATTGGTAGGACGGGCTGAACAGCGACTGGCACGACGACAAAATGAGGCCAGCGGTTGCCAGCGTCAGAATGCGCCTAACCGACTTGCCCCTCTGCCATACATTCTGACCGGAGGTGTGGCTCTGCGGAGCCTTCACACACGTCATCATTCTGCCTGTCTGCTCCAAACGTTCCTGATCATCCGTCAATTGCAGACCAGAATACTCTATTACCCCTAGGGGCATGTGAATGCGCCAACACCGAAAACGATCCGTAACACGGCAATATTACGCCAGAAGGATTGTTCTTATAGTTTTCAAGCAGTTGTTATAAATCCGCAAGTGCAAAAATGGCGCATCGCCTGTGTGATTTCGCAAGGCTTGACAGTCCCCCGCGTCCAAATTGTGACGCGACCGGGCCAACCCGGCATCCAAACCTGTCTTAAAGTGCAAGAAAGGTTCTGATCTCTTCAACATGCGTTGCCGCAAAGAAGTCTTCGACTTTGCCTTTATAAACCACATGGCCATTCGAAAGAAAAATGACGTCGTGCGCCAATCGACGGATATCGTCCGGGTGATGGGTTACAAGAAGAACCGTGTTCTTCATGTCATCATGCAGCTCTTTCAAAAGAGTGGACATGCCGGAACGCAAGCCGGGATCAAGCGCCGCAAACGGTTCATCCAACAGCATCACCGCCCGTTGGCGCACCAGCGCTCTGGCCAGCGCCGCCCTCTGTCGCTCGCCACCGGACAGGGTGGAAGGCAGGCGTTTTTCAAAACCGCCAAGACCAACCCGCGCAAGCGCGTGGCTGATGGCCGTCTTGTCGTCAGCGGTGAGTTTCAGCGAGGGGCTGACCCCGAGGCCAACATTGGTGAAAATATCCAGATGCGAAAAGAGGTTGTTGTCCTGAAAGATAAGCGAAACCGGACGCTCCGAGGGGTCAAGGCCGCTCACATCCCGCCCATCGATCAGCACACGCCCTGCATCCGGTGCTTCGAAGCCTGCAACGAGATTGAGAAGCGTCGATTTTCCGGAGCCGGACGGTCCGACGACAGCGGTGACCTTACCCGGTTCAAACGCGCAATTCAGCGCAAAATCCTGTTGACCCAGTTTCAGGGTGACATTGTCGAGGCTGACACCGCAATCTTGAGCACTCATGCGGTTGCCTTTGCTGTTATGGCCTGCCGTGACACCCCGCCTGCCGCAAGAACGAGGCAAATAACGCCCAGAATGAAGGCATAGCCTGCCGCATCATTGGTCCGGTAGCTGCCCATATTGCTGTAAACCAGCCATGGCAGGGTAACAAAATTTTCGGAGCCGAACAGCGCCACGGCTCCCAGATCACCCAATGAAAGCGCCATGGCGAAGGAGAATGCCATCGTGATCGGAGCCCATAGAACCGGCCAGTCGATAAGCCGAAGCCGGGAAAAGCCTGATATGCCAAGGCTTGCAATCAGTCGACCGGTGCGGGCCTGATGGGTCGAAAACGCAGGCTCGAGAACACGCATCACAAACGGCAGCGCCATCAGCATATTGATAAAAGCGACCAGCGCCGGTGCGAAGACAGCAACATCACCGAAAGGACGCAGCAGCAAAAACCATCCGCTTCCCAGCACCACCGGTGGGACGAGAAGCACGAGTGACGAGCCGGACCCCAGCACTGTCGAAAAAGCGTTCAACAGCCAGCCCGTATATCTTCGAGCAGCTACGGCCTGCCGTGCACGGATGATGGCAACGGAGACCACAAGGGCAAGTGAGGCAGAGAGGACGGCGACCATCATGCTCGTGCCGAAGGCCCTCCAGAAAGAACCCGCCGTCAGAAGGCGTGGAAGATCCGCCGACAGCCCGGATGATGCCACCGCCACCAATGGCAGACCGACCAACAGCAATGCCAGGCAGATAATAACCCCATCCCACAGTCGTGATGGAATGCTTGATCCATCGAAACGACGAACCCCTCGGCCCTGCGTCGAGGGCTCCGCATCCGTGGATGGCAACAGCGCCAGCAAAGCCAACAGAATTCCTGTCATTCCGATCTGCAAAAGCGATAACGCGATAGCCCGTGGCGGGTCGAAATCGAATCGCAAAGCCTGATAGATCGCGACCTCGATCGTCGTCGCCGACGGTCCGCCGCCCAGCAGCAGAACGAGGGTAAAACTGGTGACGCAAAGCATGAAGATCAGCCCCGCAACGCCCGGAACGAGCTTTGCGACCGCTGGCCATTCGATGAACCGAAACGTGGAGACGGGTCCAAAACCAAGGCTTGCGCCCACGCGCCAATATTCGTCCGGCACCCGCTCCAGACCTGCCAGAAAGAACCTTACGGCCAGCGGCAGGTTAAAGAAAACATGGGCAATGAGGATACCGGACAAACCATAGATGCTGAAGGGCTGGTCTGCCCCCAAAGCCAACAGGGCGGCGTTGAACACACCCTGTCTGCCCCAGATCGCGATAAGGCCCAGCGCGCCCACGATAACCGGCAGGCCCATCGGCACCGCCATCAGCCTGATGATCCAGATGCGGCCGGGGAAATCGCGCTGGCGGGCAAGGGCCAGCGCCACCGGCAGCCCGAGACCAATCGAGATCAGCGTGGAAAGACTTGCCTGCAACAGCGTGAAACGCAGGATGCGCAGCGTATAGGGATCAAAAAACGCCGCCGATGACGCCCCCGCATCGAAAGACAGCAAGGCCGCAACAGCGAGGCCCATGAACAGCAGAACCGCGGCAAATGCCACCGCCCCGCTATAGATAAACCTGCGACTGTCGCGACTCTGTATCATGGCGGATGATTACTTCACGCTCATGGCCGTAAGCCATTCGTCGATCCACGCCTTGCGGTTCTTGGCCACCACTTCCGGGTCCATCAGAAATGTCTTTGTGGGTTGCACCAGCTTGGAGAACGCATCCGGCAGGGGCGCAGACGTTGCGGCCACCGGCATCATCCAGTTGTTTTCTGGAATGGCGTCTTGAAAACCCGTGGTCAGCATGAAGGCGAGAAACTGCTTTGCCAGTTCCTTTTCCGGCGCATTCTTCAAGATACCGGCCACTTCGATCTGGATATAATGACCCTCTTCGAAGCTGGCCGCCTGATAGCGATCGGTCTTTTCCGCGACCATGTGATAGGCAGGCGAGGTGGTGTAGGACAGCACCATCGGCACTTCGCCCTTGGTGAACAGACCGTAGGATTCCGACCAGCCGGGCGTGACAGTCAACACGCGGTTTTTCAGTTTTGCCCAGGCCTCCGGTGCCTTGTCGCCATAGACGGATTTTACCCACAGCAGCAATCCGAGACCCGGCGTCGAGGTGCGCGGATCCTGGATCGCAATTTTCTGCGACGGATCGCCCTCGACCAGCTCCTTGAGGCTCTTGGGTGGGTTTTTCAGCGTCTGCGTGTCGTAAACAACGGCGAAGTGGCCGTAATCATAGGGCACGAAAACGTCATCCTTGAAGTCACCCGGCACCTTGGCTGCGGACGGATCGACGCCCGACGCCTCGAAAAGACCCGTCTGCTTGGATTCGGCAATGAGATTGGTATCGAGGCCGACTACAACATCCGCCTTGGAGCCGGGGCCTTCCAGTTTCAGCCGGTTCAACAGCGCGACACCATCGGCAACGCCCACGAAATTGACGGTGCAGTTGCACGTCTCTTCAAAAGCGGCCTTGACCTTGGGGCCGGGACCCCACTCGGAAACGAAGCTTTCGTAGGTATAGACCGTCAGCGTCTTTTTATCTTGCGCCACAGCAATAGCGGGCAGCAAAACGGACGCAACGACAAGCGAATGAAGGAAAAAACGACGATACATCAAGAGCACCTCCTCGAAATGGGCAACGGGGAACAGGCGTCTGAATGGAAGCCGTCTAATCCCTCCGCCGGTGTTAACCGGATCAGGTTCTTCGGGTTGGCTAAGCCTCTCAGCCTTGTCCCGGATAGGACAAAGCACCCCGTTAGATCTAGGCAAAGATGTAATCGGTGATCCATCAATTAGCAAGATGGCGTTGAAGCCATCCGCTTTAGTTTTCGAGCTCCTCGCGCAGCATTTCCAGCTCCAGCCATTCTTCTTCCATGGTCTCGAGCTTCTGCCGCAATTTCGACATCTCATCGGCCAGTTTGCTGAAAATCTCAGGGTTTTTGGCAAAGAGATTAGGGTCGGCCATGCGCTCCTCACGCTGGGCGATCTCCAACTGGGTCTTTTCCATTTCCTTAGGCAGATTTTCGAGCGCGAATTTCTGTTTGAAGGACATCTTGCCCTTGGTTTTGGCCGGTTCGCCACCCGCATTCGAAGCAGACTTTGCCTTTTCCTGCTTTTCGGCCTTCTTCTTTTCGTCCGAGGCACCTTTGCGCTGCGCCATCATGTCCGAATAACCGCCAGCATATTCTATCCAGCGACCATCCGGTGCATCCGGGTTTACGGGTGCAATGGTGGAGGTGACGGTCCGGTCGAGAAAGTCACGGTCATGGCTGACGAGAATAACGGTACCGGAAAAGCCGGAGACGATTTCCTGCAACAGATCGAGCGTCTCGATGTCGAGATCGTTGGTCGGCTCATCGAGGATCAGAAGGTTCGTCGGGCGAGCCAGAATGCGCGCCAGCATCAGGCGTGCACGTTCCCCACCGGAGAGATTGCGGATAGGCGTGCGGGCCTGCTCCGGCTGGAACAGAAAGTCCTTCATATAGCCGGTCACATGTTTCAGCTCGCCATTGACCAGAAGGTTTTCACCGCGCCCGTCGGTCAGATAATGTGCGAGCGTATCGTTCGGGTTCAAATCCTCACGCTTCTGGTCCAGCGTCGCCACTTCCAGATTGGTGCCGAGTTTGACCCACCCGCTATCTGGCTTCAGCTGACCTGTCAGCATTTTCAAAAGCGTCGTCTTGCCGGCACCGTTCGGGCCAACAAAACCGATGCAATCACCGCGATGAACACGCAGTGAAAACGGCGCGACGATGGTACGGTCGCCATAAGCCTTGGTAATCTGGTCCGCTTCAATGACGAGCTTGCCGGACTCACGGCCCTCAGCCGCTGTCGCCTGCACGCTCCCCGTCGGCCCCTTGTGGCCACGGTAGTCGGCGCGCATCGCCTGAAGTTCACCCACGCGGCGCATGTTGCGCTTGCGGCGAGCAGTCACGCCATAGCGCATCCAGTGTTCTTCGCGCTCGATGGCCTTGCCGAGCTTGTGCTGTTCCAGCTCTTCCTCTTCCAGCACCTTGTCGCGCCATTCTTCGAAATGGCCGAAACCACGGCTGAGACGACGCGCCTGGCCGCGATCCAGCCAGACAGTGGCAGTGGATACCTTCTCAAGAAAGCGACGGTCATGCGAAATCAGCACCAGCGCACTGCGCGTCTGCTGCAATTCACCTTCCAGCCATTCGATGGTGGGCAGATCCAGATGGTTGGTCGGCTCGTCCAGCATCAGAATATCGGGTTCGGGTGCCATGACGCGCACGAGTGCGGCGCGGCGCGCCTCACCACCCGAAAGACTGGACGGATGCTCTTGCCCCGTCAGCCCAAGATGTTCCAGCAGATATGTTACGCGGTAGGCGTCATCTCCCGGTCCAAGCCCCGCTTCAGCATAGGCCTGAACCGTCTCGTAACCTGCAAAATCCGGTGCCTGATCCAGATACCGGATGGTGGCCGATGGATGCCGAAAGATTTCACCCGATTGCGCCTCGACCAGACCGGCGGCGATTTTCATCAGCGTCGATTTGCCGGAACCGTTGCGCCCGACAAGGCAGATGCGATCCCCCGGCTCCACTTGCAGGTTTGCACCATTCAGCAGCGGTGTGACGCCGAAGGTCAGCATGATGTCGTCGAGTTTTAGAATAGGGGGTGCCAAGGGTTCAGGCTCCGGTCAAATCATAAGGACGGGCAAGCACGATGGCCTTGCCGCTTTGAAGGCGAAGGCGCAAAGGCCCTTCCGCCACGTTCGAAATAGTGCGCGACGAGCCGAAAGCAAGCGCGAAATTGGCGAGCGGATAACGTGCATTGTCGATATCGAGCCCTTCCAGCGCCGTGAAACCGGCAACTGAGAACAACGACCCCGAGGGAAGATCGAGCTCGAACGTGCCCTCCATCAGTGGATAGGCTTCTTCGTCACCCGATGTCAGCACCACCTCGAAACCACGCTCGGCCAGCGAGACCGCATAGAGCAGATGAAACAGCGCATGATCCGACCGCTCCCCCGCCAGCGCGCCCACCAGCGTCAGCCGTTTTGCGCCGCGTGTCAGGGCTTCGGATACGGCAATCTCGCCATCCGTCACGCCTTTGGCAGCCGGGAACGGTTGCTGCTCCACATCAGGCCACAGCTCTTGCAAGGCCATATCGGAGGAGTCGAAATCACCCACCCACAGTTCCGGCACAAGACCTAACGGGTCTGCATGCCGCATGCCGCTATCGGCTGCAATCACACGCGTATCCGCCACCGCCTTCTGCAGGCGATCCGTAACGGTAATGTTGCCGCCGAGCAAAATGGTGAAGTGGCTGGTCGTCATGCCCTGCCATAGCCCGGAACGGTGGCGCATGGGAAGGCCGAAACGCCTTGGAAAGCGGTGATATTGATTTTCTTGAACGAGAGGATTATGACACCTGCCAGTGGTGATTTGCCGACCGGCTTGCAGCCACTTTAAAGAAGTCGCTAAATGGTCGAGGAAACACGTCAATTTCCGAGGACCGGCTGCGATTTCGTTGCCGGTTTTTTTGTGTTTAAGGCCCTCGCCGCCACGGAAGTGAGTTCGACATGCCGATTAAAATTCCCGATACCTTGCCTGCTTTTGAAACCCTCATCCAAGAGGGCGTGCGGGTACTGACTGAAACGGCGGCTATCCGGCAGGATATTCGCCCTCTCCAGATCGGGCTTCTCAATCTCATGCCGAACAAGATCAAGACCGAAATACAGATGGCGCGCCTCGTTGGTGCCTCCCCGCTTCAGGTGGAACTGTCGCTGGTGCGCATTGGCGGACATCGTGCCAAGAACACGCCGGAAGAGCATCTGCTGTCCTTCTACGAAACATGGGAAGAGGTGCGCCACCGCAAGTTCGATGGCTTCATCATCACCGGCGCGCCTGTCGAAAAGCTCACCTATGAAGACGTGACCTATTGGGATGAGATGCAGAAGATTTTCGAATGGACGGAAACGAATGTCCATTCCACATTAAATGTCTGCTGGGGCGCAATGGCCGCCATCTATCATTTCCATGACGTGCCAAAGCATGAGCTGAAGGAAAAGGCATTCGGTGTCTACCGCCACCGCAATCTTAGCCCCGCCTCCATCTATCTCAACGGCTTCTCGGATGATTTTCAGGTTCCTGTCTCGCGCTGGACGGAGGTGCGCCGCACCGACATCGAGAAGCATCCTGGTCTCGAAATCCTGATGGAATCGGAAGAAATGGGCGTGTGCTTGGTGCATGAGAAGCGCGGCAAGCGTCTCTACATGTTCAACCACGTCGAATATGATTCGACCTCGCTATCCGAAGAATATTTCCGCGATGCGGATGCCGGTGTGCCGATAAAGCTGCCGCATGATTATTTCCCGCACAACGACCCGGCGCTGACACCGCTCAACCGTTGGCGCAGCCACGCCCATCTGTTCTTCGGCAACTGGATCAACGAGATTTACCAGACCACGCCCTATGATCTGGACAATATCGGCCAGCAGACAGCATAATTCAAAGATTGCACGGTGCCGGAAAATGAAGCAACGTCCGGCCCTATGGCTTCGATTGGGAGAATGACGGCATGAGCGAAAGCGGCGCACGGGAAAATTTTGGATTGACGGCGACGGGCGAGAAAGTCGAGCGCGTCACGATTTCAGCAGGCGGGCTGACGGCGCATGTCATGACCTGGGGCGCGGTCATTCAGGACTTGCGCCTCGATGGCCATCAGCCGCCTCTCATGCTCGGGTTCGACAAATTTGACGACTATCCGAAATACTCCTCCTATTTCGGCGCGACACCCGGGCGCAACGCCAACCGCATCGGTGATGGCAAGTTCGCTATCGATGGCAAAGACTATCAGCTCGAACTCAACGAGAAGGGCGTCACCCATCTCCACGGCGGTAGCGATAATATCGGCAAACGCAACTGGATGATCATGGAACATGGTCCAAGCCATGTGGTGTTGCAGATCGTCGATCCCGATGGCCGCGCCGGTTATCCCGGCAATTGCACGGTGCGGGCGACCTATACGATTCGCGAAGGCGGCGTGTTGTCAGTGGTTTACGAAACCACCACCGACGAGCCGACCATCGCCAATGTCTGCCAGCATTCCTATTTCAATCTCGATGGCGCGGAAACCGCGCTCGGTCACGAGATCGAAATCGCGGCCGACCATTATTTGCCGACAACCGAGCGGCAAATTCCAACCGGCGAAATTCGCCCTGTGGATGGCACGGTGTTCGATCTGCGCACATCCACCCCGATGCGGCGCGAAGAAAACGGCCAGCAGGTGACGTTCGATCACAATTTCTGCCTCTCGCCGCAGCGCGTGGCAAAACGAAAGGTCGCCCGCGTCTATGCCCCCGCCTCTGATGTCACCCTCGAAGTGCACACGACGGAACCCGGCGTGCAGTTCTATTCCGCCTTCAAACTGAACACAGGCGCACCGGGTCTCGACGGACGAACCTATGGCCCGTTTGCGGGCTTCTGCCTCGAAACGCAAATCTGGCCGGATGCCGTCAATCACGAAGGCTTTCCCGACGCCATACTGCGCCCCGGCGAAACCCTGCGGCAGGAAACCGACTATATCTTCACAAAAGAATCGTAATAGAATATCTGCAGGCCGATAGCCGTGTCAGACAAGCTGTTTCATTTTAAGTCGCGCTGGAAAGAAGAGTTGGCAGTTTCGGGGAGCGGCGGTTCTTTCGTCCTCGAAATGCCAATAGGCGTACTATCCGTCTACCTTCCCACCGAAGAAGAATGGGTGCGGCGCGGACCGGATTGGGCGCGATCGCTTTGGCCAATTTTGAAACAGGAATTGGAAGATTGGTGTCACGAGTGCAATGCTGAGCTCCGCGTTGATCCTACCGCCGAAGTCTTTGCGATCTGACCACAAATGGCTTGCAGTCAGGAGCTTTAGTCAAGCACGCAACCGACGTAAGCGCCTGAACCCCGGGCTCGTCTCTCGATGAGCCCGGCCAAACGCTGCATGCCACGGCCTGGCTTGCCGGCCACGCGGTCGATCGGGTTGGGAAGCGCGACGGCTAGAAGGGCGGCCTGCCGAGAGCTCAACTTCGAGGCTGATACCTTGAAGTGATATTGCGCCGCCGCTTCGATGCCGTAAATGCCGGGACCCCATTCAGCGACGTTCAGATAAATCTCCATCATCCGCTTTTTCGACCAGATGAAGTCGGACACGACGGCCAGCGGCAGCTCCAGACCTTTTCGGATGAAGGACCGTCCGTTCCATAGAAACAGGTTCTTGGCCGTCTGCATGGGAATGGTGCTGGCGCCACGGGTGGATTCACCCTCCAGCGCACTGTTGACCACCGTCTGCATCTGGTTCCAGTCCACACCCCCATGCGAACAGAATTGACCGTCCTCCGACATCATCACCGATTGAATGAGGCGCGGTGAAATGTCTTCGAGCGGTACCCAGCGGCGATCATAGCCCTGAAACGTCACAAGTTCGGCCAGCATCAGCGTAGAGACCGGGCGCATGAAGGGCAGCACGTAGATCGGGATCAACAGGTAGGGCAAAACCAGCAGAGCCAGAATGATCAGGAGGGCACGTCTCACGAGGCTTCGAACATCCACTTTCGGTTTGCTCCCGCTCTCGGCAAGCGTTTCATAGTCCGTCTCGCTGTCCGGCGTGCTGCTCAAATCCTGTCCCCACTCGCTCCAGATCGGAGCCTTTCATATTCCGCACGAACCATCAAGGCGAGTCCCGATAACGAAGTTCCCCAACCGCGTCACAAAAACCATTGCCAGCCCTTTTTCCCCATGCCAAACAGCGCTCATTATAAGGAACGGGCCCTATGACATTCGAAACGCAGCTCCGTGACAACGCCGCGCGGACGGAAGCCCTGCTTGCCAAGCTTTTGTCCAGCGAAACGCGCGCTGACGAGATCACCCGACCGGAAAATCTGGCCGCAGCCATGCGCCATGGTGTCCTGAACGGTGGAAAACGCCTGCGTCCCTTTCTGGTCATCGAAACGGCAGCTCTTTTGAACGGCGATGCCGATGTCGCACTTCGCGTCGGCGCGGCCCTGGAATGCCTGCATTGTTACTCCCTAGTGCACGACGATTTGCCCGCCATGGACAATGACGATCTGCGCCGAGGCCAGCCGACAGTTCACAGAAAGTTCGATGAAGCCACGGCCATTCTGGCTGGCGACAGCCTGCTGACGCTCGCCTTCGATATTATCGCCGCACCGGAAACGCATTTGCCCGATGACCGCAAAGCAGCGCTCGTTCTTGCCTTGGCAAGGGCCGCAGGCATCGGCGGCATGGCTGGCGGTCAGGCGTTGGATCTGGCAGCAGAGAAAAACGCCCCGGATGAAGCAGGCATCATAACCTTGCAGGCCATGAAAACCGGCGCGTTGATCCGTTTTGCCTGCGAAGCCGGCGCAATCATTGCCGGAAGCGACGATGTGGAACGGCAACGCCTGCGCAGCTTCGGTGAAAAGATCGGCCTCGCCTTCCAACTCGCCGACGATCTTCTCGACCTCACCTCCGACGCCGCTACCATGGGCAAGGCAACCGGCAAGGATGCCGGACGCGGCAAAGGCACACTGGTTGCCCTGCGCGGCGCGGATTGGGCAACCACCCGCCTGCGTGAACTGGTGAAAGAAGCGACAGATTTGCTGGCACCCTATGGTGACCGTGCGGATATTCTGATCGAGACGGCAAAGTTCGTCGCAGAACGGAAGAACTAAAACCAGCGTCAAGTACCAAGCGCAACTGCTTGCTGAATTCCACGATTTCCGCTTGAGAAAACCATTGCGCCGGGTTATGCGTGTTTATGCACGATTCCTCCGATTGATTCATGATGTCTAAAACCGATCACTTCGTCAGCGAGCGACAGGCTCTGATTTACGCGCAACTGCACCGGCATGGCCGTGTGCTGGCGCAGGAGCTTGCGCAGAGTTTCGACGTATCGGAAGACACGGTGCGACGCGATTTGCGCGAAATGGCGGCCCGAGGGGAATGCGAACGTGTCTATGGCGGCGCGTTGCTAGCATCCGGCACCACCGTTCCGCTGAAAACCCGCATGGGCGAAATGCCGGATCGCAAGGCGACACTCGGACAAGCCGCAGCTTCTTTCGTGCAGAACGGCATGATCGTTTTTCTCGATGCCGGTTCCACCAATCTGGCCATCGCAAAAAATCTGGCCGTTGGCCTGAAACTCACCATCGTCACCAACACACCAGCGATTGCCGCAGAACTCGCCGGTAACGCCGACATCGAACTCATTCTGATTGGCGGCAGGGTCGATCCGGCGGTGGGTGCGGCTATCGATACGACCGCGATTCGTCAGCTGGAGCTAATCCGGCCCGATCTCTGCATTGTCGGCGTCTGCGGCCTGACGCTGGATCGGGGTCTATGCGCCGATATCTATGAGGATGCGGTGTTCAAACGGATGGCCTGCGAGGCCAGCGCAAAAACGCTGGCCGCCGTGACCTCCGAAAAGCTGGGTGCCACTGCCGCTTTTCAGGTCGCATCGCTTTCTTCCACGCTCACCCTCGTTCTGGAAGAGGATGCCGACCGCCACATGATCGGCGCGCTGGCGGACACCGGCATCAACATTCATCAGGCCGGATCATCTTCCGGCATTTCGTCTCACATGCACTTATCGAAGGACCAGTCCCGATGACCGGCACTGCCACGCCAACGACCGCCCGCTTGCCCTATATGACGCGAACACGCCTTGGCGTGTCCCTGCTGTTCCTGATGAACGGTTTCATGATGGGCTCATGGGCACCGATGATCCCGGAATTCGCCAGACGCTTTGCGCTCAGCGAAAGCACGCTGGGTCTCGTCATTCTCGTTTACGGCCTCGGCTCCCTATCCTTCATGCCCATTGCCGGTTCACAGATCGGCCGCCTCGGTTCGCGAACTGTGACATTGACGGTCGCTCTCATCATGGTGCCGACACTGCTGTTGATCACGCTCGCAAATTCGCTTTGGGCCGGCGTCATCGCCGTTTTTCTGTTCGGTGGTCTGACGGGGGCGATGGATGTTGCCATGAATGCCAACGCCGTCGTGGTGGAGCGCAGCATGCGCCGCGCCATCATGTCGTCTTGCCACGCGTTCTGGAGCTTGGGCGGATTGCTCGGCGCGGGTCTTGGCGGTCTGCTGATCACCAAAACCGGCATCTACGGCCATGCCATTACGCTCACGATCATCGCAGCCGCGCTCCTTGCCGTCGCATGGCCACGGGTGCAGGTGGATCGCCCCCACCCCGAAGAAGAGCGCCCCAAGGGTGGCCTGCCGATGACACCACTGCCCTGGATTATCGGCATCATGGCGCTGTTCTCGATGATTCCGGAAGGTGCCATTCTCGATTGGGGCGCGCTTTATCTGCGCAATGAACTCAGCGCTTCCGTCACGCTGTCCGGCTTCGGTTTTGCAGCCTTCTCGATGACCATGGCCATCATGCGCTTTGCGGGAGATTTGGTGCGTGACCGTTTCGGAGCCGTCCGCACGCTACAATTTTGTTCAGCCATATCGATCGTCGGTCTGCTGATTGCCGGTTTCGCGCCCAATGCCTTCATCGCCATCGCCGGTTTTGCCATCGCTGGCATCGGCATTTCCAACATGGTGCCGATTGCCTTTTCGGCCGCTGGCAACATGCCGGGAATGGCACCGGGCATTGCACTTTCGGTGGTTACGACCATGGGTTATTCCGGTATTCTCGTCGCGCCGTCGGCCATCGGCTTCATTGCAGAACATACGGGGCTTGCCGCCGTGTTTATCGGCCTGCCGCTTCTGCATGTGGTGGTTCTCATGCTGTCGAAACTTGCCCGCCATGCGGATGGCGCAAGCGGGCATTGATATCCCGATTTCGCAAAAGTGAGATGCCTGCCATCGACAAGTCTCGAATTTCGCCATGATTGCGGTAAAATAGGAGTTGATCGCTTCGATGTTGACAAGGCGCGCGCCTTGTTCCACCTGAATGATCAGATTTACCGCAATTGTTCGAGAACACCATGACGTCACACGCCGATTTTGATCCCAAGCCGCGCCGGTCCTCGGTTGCTGTCGATGTCGGTGGCGTGATTGTCGGCGGTGGCGCGCCGGTCGTGGTGCAATCCATGACCAATACGGATACCGCCGATATCGACGCCACCGTGCAGCAGGTCGCGGCCCTGTTCCGCGCCGGTTCCGAAATCGTGCGCATCACCGTCGACCGCGACGAAAGCGCCGCCGCCGTTCCGAAAATTCGTGACCGACTGCTGCGCCTTGGCATGGATGTGCCGTTGGTCGGCGACTTCCACTATATCGGCCACAAGCTGCTGGCAGATCACCCGGCCTGCGCCGAAGCGCTGGCGAAGTATCGCATCAATCCCGGCAATGTCGGCTTCAAGGACAAGAAGGACAAGCAGTTCGGCGATATCGTCGAAATGGCGATCCGGTACGACAAGCCAGTGCGCATCGGCGTCAACTGGGGATCGCTGGATCAGGAATTGCTGACAACCTTGATGGACAAGAACAAGGAGCAGGGCTTCCCACTGTCTGCCCGTCAGGTCACCCGCGAAGCCATCGTCCAGTCCGCCCTGATTTCCGCAGAGCTTGCTGAAGACATCGGCCTGCCGCGCAACCGCATCATTCTCTCGGCCAAGGTCAGCCAGGTGCAGGATCTGATCGCCGTCTATTCCATGCTGTCGGAACGCTCCGACCATGCCTTGCATCTCGGCCTTACCGAAGCGGGCATGGGATCGAAAGGCATCGTCGCATCGTCTGCTGCCATGGGCTATGTCCTTCAACACGGCATTGGCGATACGATCCGCGTGTCGTTGACGCCAGAGCCGAATGGCGATCGCACCCGCGAAGTGCAGGTTGCGCAGGAAATCCTGCAGGTCATGGGCTTCCGCCAGTTCGTTCCCGTCGTCGCAGCCTGTCCCGGCTGTGGACGGACCACGTCGACCGTGTTTCAGGAACTGGCGCAGAACATCCAGAGCGACCTTCGAAAGAACATGCCGGTCTGGCGTGAAAAATATCCTGGCGTGGAAGCGCTCAACGTCGCCGTCATGGGCTGCATCGTCAACGGCCCCGGCGAAAGCAAACATGCCGATATCGGCATCTCGCTGCCCGGCACAGGCGAAAACCCGGCCGCTCCCGTCTTCATCGACGGCGAAAAAGCGCTGACGCTGCGCGGCCCTGACATCGCCAAGGATTTCGAGGCACTGGTCATCGACTATATCGAGAAACGTTTCGGCCAAAAGGACGCGGCGGAATAGGTTTCGACCGTGAAAATGCCGAAATTCATCTGTCTTACCTTACGTGAACTCACGGAGCACTGGAATTCATGATCAAGAAGTTTGTCGTTCTTGCGCTGGCCGCAACCTACCTTTCCGCCTGCACCACCACCGACCCCTACACGGGTGAGCAAAAGGTTTCCAACATGGCAGGCGGGGCTGGCATCGGCGCGCTAGCCGGTGCTGTCGGCGGTCTGGCTATCGGTGGTGGCAACAAGGGTCGCAATGCCTTGATCGGTGCCGGTATAGGCGCTCTGGCCGGTGGTGCCATCGGCGGTTACATGGACAATCAGGAAGCCGAACTTCGCCAGCAGCTTCAGGGCACGGGCGTTTCCGTAACCCGTCGCGGTGACAGCATCGTTCTCAACATGCCGTCTAACGTCACCTTCGCCACGGATCAGGACCAGGTCATACCGCCCTTCTACCCAACGCTGAACTCGGTCGCCATCGTGCTGAACAAGTTCAACAAGACCTATATAGACATCAACGGCCATACCGATTCGACCGGCAGCCTTGCCCATAACCAGGGTCTGTCCGAACGCCGCGCCGCATCCGTCGCCAACTATCTCGGCGAACGTGGCGGTGTCGACCAGCGCCGTATCTCGACCATGGGCTTCGGCCCATCGCAGCCGATTGCATCCAACGCGACAGCTGATGGCCGCGCCCAGAACCGCCGCGTCGAAGTGCTGATTTCGCCCCTGACGCAAAACGGATGATCTGAAAGAGGCGCCTGACGCCGCCCACATAAAAAAGCCCACCTTTCGGTGGGCTTTTCCGTTTCTACTCTATCGCCTCACTCGCCATAGGCGATCAGCAAATCCTTGGCATCGATCTGGTCCCCTGGCTTGACCAGCACTTCGGCCACCTTGCCATCCCGCTCCGCGTGAAGCGCCGTTTCCATCTTCATCGCTTCGATGGAAACCAGCACGTCACCCGCCTTCACATCCTGCCCCTGATTGACAAAGACGCGGGAGATGACGCCCGGCATTGGCGCACCGACATGGGCGGCATTGCCGGGTTCGGACTTGCGGCGCACGGCAGAACCGGATGCACCATGGGCACGATCTGGGACCTTGATGCGGCGCGGTTGGCCGTTGATCTCGAAGAAGACCGTCACCATGCCCTTGTCGTCAACGCCGGACGAGGCCTGATTGACGATGACAAGCGTCTTGCCACGCTCGATATCGGCAAACAACTCCTCTCCATCTTCCATGCCGTAGAAATAAGCATGCGTCGGCAGAACCGATACCGGTCCGTAGGTTTCTGATGTCAGCGCAAAATCGGTAAAGACCTTCGGATACATCAGGTAGGAGGCAAATTCGAAATCATCCACCGGGCGCTCCAGCTTCGTTTCGATCTCCTTGCGCTCGGCATCCAGATCGGCATCTTCCAGCAGCGAGCCGGGACGAACCGTATAGGGCTTATCACCCTTCAGTGCCTTCTTCTGCAGGGCTTCCGGCCAACCGCCCGGCGACTGGCCGAGATCGCCCTTCAGCATGGAGACGACCGAATCAGGGAAGGAGACTTCCTTGTCCGGGTTTTCGACATCAGCCACCGTCAGGTCCTGAGAGACCATCATCAGCGCCATATCGCCCACCACCTTGGAAGACGGTGTCACCTTGACGATATCGCCGAACATCTGGTTGACGTCGGCATAGGTCTGCGCGACCTCGTGCCAGCGGCTTTCAAGACCGAGTGAACGGGCCTGTTCCTTGAGGTTGGTGAACTGGCCACCGGGCATTTCGTGGAGATAGACTTCCGAGGCCGGTCCCTTGAGATCGCTCTCAAAGGCGGCATATTGCCCACGCACCGCTTCCCAATAGAAGGAAATGCGGCGGATCCATTCCGTATCTAGGCCCGTATCGCGGTCCGTCCCTTTTAGCGCTTCAACGATAGAGCCGAGGCACGGCTGCGAGGTGTTGCCCGAGAGCGCATCCATGGCCGCATCCACGGCATCAACACCCGCTTCCACCGCCGCCAGAACCGTCGCAGCCGAGATGCCGGATGTATCATGCGTGTGGAAATGGATCGGCAGGCTGGTCGCCTCACGTAAGGCCTTGAACAGAACCCGTGCGGCCGCAGGCTTCAAAAGTCCGGCCATGTCCTTGACGGCAATGATATGCGCGCCAGCCTTTTCAAGTTCGGCGGCAAGATTTGTGTAATATTTCAGATCGTATTTCGGACGGGCGGAGTTCAGAAGATCGCCCGTATAGCAGATGGTTGCTTCGCAAAGCTTGTTCTCTTCCGCGATCGCATCCATCGAGACGCGCATGTTTTCCACCCAGTTCAGGCAGTCGAACACGCGGAACAGGTCGATCCCACCCTTTGCGGCCTGACGGACAAAATATTTGACGACGTTGTCAGGGTAATTCTTGTAGCCGACGCCATTGGCTCCGCGCAGCAGCATTTGCAGCAGCAGGTTCGGCGCGCCTTCACGCACCAGCGCCAGACGCTCCCACGGGTCTTCGGTGAGGAAGCGCATCGACACATCGAAGGTCGCACCGCCCCAGCATTCCAGCGATAACAGCTGCGGCAGAGCCTTGGCATATACGCTGGAAACGCGAGCGATATCGTGGGTGCGAACGCGGGTTGCGAGCAAAGACTGGTGGCCGTCGCGCATCGTCGTATCGGTGACCAGCACGCGCTTTTCGTTGCGCATCCACTCCGCAAAGCCCTTTGGACCGAGCTTGTCGAGAAGCTGTTTGGTACCGTCAGGTGTCGGTTTGTCGATATAGGGCACAATCGGCACAGGTGCGGTGGCGGCAGGCTGAACGCGGCCCTTCGTTTCGGGATGACCGTTGACGGTAACGTCTGCCAGATAGGTCAAAAGCTTGGTCGCGCGGTCCTGCCGCTTGACCTGCTCGAACAGCTCCGGTGTCGAATCGATGAAGCGCGTCGTGTAGGTGTTTCCGACAAAGCTCGGATGGCTGATGATGGCTTCCAGAAAGGTCAGGTTCGTCGCCACGCCGCGAATACGGAATTCGCGCAGCGCACGATGCATACGGGCAATGGCTTCATCCGCCTGCGGAGCCCAGGCAGTCACCTTGACCAGCAGTGGATCGTAATAGCGCGTGATGATCGCGCCCGAATAGGACGTTCCGCCATCCAAACGAATGCCGAAGCCAGAAGCGGAACGATACGCAGTGATACGACCGTAATCCGGAATGAAATTGTGTTCTGGGTCCTCAGTGGTGATACGGCACTGAAGCGCGTGTCCATTGAGGCGGATGTCCTTTTGCGCCGGCACACCCGATTCCGGCGTCCCGATGGTTTCGCCTTCGAGAATATGGATCTGTGCCTTGACGATATCGATGCCGGTGACGACTTCGGTCACCGTGTGCTCGACCTGAATGCGCGGATTGACCTCTATGAAGTAGAATTTGCCGCTATCGGCATCCATCAGGTATTCGACCGTGCCAGCACCGACATAATTGGTGGCACCGGCGATTTTCAGCGAGTAATTGGCCAGTTCCTGACGGCGTTCGTCGGACAGATACGGCGCTGGGGCGCGTTCGACCACCTTCTGGTTCCGGCGTTGGATGGAGCAGTCACGCTCAAACAAATGCACGACATTGCCGTGCGTATCGCCCAAGATTTGGCTTTCGACGTGGCGGGCGCGCTCCAGAAGCTTTTCCAGATAGACTTCGTCCTTGCCGAAAGCAGCCTTTGCCTCGCGTTTGGCTTCCGTCACCTCGCGGGCAAGGTCTTCCTTTTTACGGATGGCGCGCATGCCGCGACCACCACCACCCCAGGAAGCCTTGAGCATCACCGGATAGCCGATCTCCTCGGCCATCCGCTCGACTTCCGCCATATCGTCCGGCAAAGGTTCAGTTGCCGGAACGACGGGTACGCCGACGGAAATCGCCAGATTGCGGGCGGCAACCTTGTTGCCCAGGCGGCGCATGGTATCCGCTGTTGGGCCGATGAAGATAAGACCCGCCTCGTTGCAGGCCTCAACGAATTCCGGGCTTTCCGACAGAAGGCCGTAACCGGGATGGATGGCGTCTGCACCGGACAGCTTGGCAACCCGGATCACTTCCTCGATCGACAGATAGCTCTCGATCGGCCCCATATCCTTGGCCAGATGCGGGCCGCGGCCGACCTGATAACTCTCGTCCGCCTTGAACCTGTGCAGCGAAAGCTTGTCTTCCTCCGCCCATATCGCGACCGTTTTTATGCCAAGCTCGTTGGCGGCACGGAACACACGGATCGCAATCTCTGAACGATTGGCGACAAGGATTTTCGATATTTTCAAGACGGCCTCCCAAACCTCGCGAGCAAACATATATGCTGCAGCGCGAAATTAAGCAGTAAACGCCCCTGTTGGAAAGGGCGTTTTTGTCGATGGCTGTCGTGTAGAACGCAGAAGTTTTACGAGATAATTCCGTGACGGAGTGCAAGCGCCACCACATGCTGGCGGTTTCTGGCGTCCAGCTTGCGTTGAATGCCATTTATGTACCAATCGACCGTGTGACTGGAAATCGAAAGGCTCTTGCCGATTTCCGGCGACGTCCTGCCTTGGGCAAGCAGCGTCAACACATCCAGCTCGCGCCGGGTGAACTGCGTGACGGACATATCCGGGATGGAAAGAACGGTTTCCGATTGACCGGCGAAGTCCAGCAGACGCCAGAACGCCACACGCATGGCCGTATCGATGATGAACAGTTCCGATGTGGAAAGAAGCCGCCCGTCTCCGAAGATGTAAACGCCGCCGAGCAAGCCGCTTCGACCGTGAATGGGAAACGCATACCCTTCGCGCAGGCCAAACCGCGCCGCATCCTGAAACATCTTTGCAGCACGTTTGCGCTGCGTCGTTTGCGGCAACATCGCCACCACGTCGCGACATCGAAAAGGCTGATGCAAAAGGCCGAGCGTCCGCTTGACCGGATCGCTGTTGCCGTATTTCTTGGCGTGATAAACGTCCTTCCAGCCGCTGGGCAGATGTTCAGACAGCACCGTCCCCGTAAACGTCAGGTCCTCCGCATCACGGCGCACGATGCGATAAAATTCAAATCCGAGGCGACGCGTCAGCTCATGAAATGCCGACACAAAACGCTCTTCGGTTCTTGCCTCGTTGCACAGAGTCAAAAACTGGAAAACATTGTGCATTGAAACGAATACCCTGGAAGAAATGAAACGATATCGGCGTTTTGGAAGACCCATACGTTCACAGGAAGCCCCGTTGACGTCGATATCACCAATGGTAAGTTGTACCTTATAAGGTAATCAAATGATTAAAACTATACCGCGAAATTTTGCAATGTGTTTCGAAGCGGACCAGCCCAAAAACGCACATCCAGTGCTTGTAAAATGCGGAAGTGTCTTCCTATTGTTCTGATGCTTCGAAGCGAAAGGAAGCGTAGGGAAATTCATTATTGCGTCATCAATATCGTCACGAAACCATCGGTGAAGACCGCCGGTCGATGCCATGATCCGATGGAGCCGTTCTTGCGAAGACACGATAATTTTTTTAGCACTCAAAGGTTTAAGTCACGACCGTTAAGCGGCCATTCATGTGAAAAAAGCGATAACATACTAACTTGCTGGCATATGCCGCCCTAGCGTCGGCTTGCTGAGCTTGGAACGTTACAATCGCGCTACTAGACTGACAGAATACGGGATTTGGCAATTGACACTGTTTCAGGTTTACACTCGCGCTCTGCGCTACCTCGCCGACAACAAGTTGCGTGTCACCGTCGTCGTCGTCGCGAACGTCATTCTGGCCGCAATCACGATTGCCGAGCCGGTGCTGTTCGGTCGCATCATCGATGGACTTTCATCTGGCACCATCCCGGTCAACATCCTCATCCTCTGGGGAGCTTTTGCCCTGTTCAATACGGTCGCCTATGTTGCGGTCGCGCGTGAGGCGGACCGGTTGGCACATGGGCGCCGTGCGTCCCTGCTGACGGAAGCCTTCGGCCGGATCATTTCCATGCCGCTCTCATGGCACCACCAGCGTGGTACATCCAACGCTCTGCACACGCTTCTGCGCGCAAGTGAAACGCTGTTCGGCCTGTGGCTGGAATTCATGCGCACCCATCTTGCGACATTCGTTGCGCTGATTCTTCTCATCCCGACTGCCATCTCCATGGACCTACGCCTCAGCTTTGTTTTGATGGGACTGGGCATCGTCTATTGGTTCATCGGCAAATGGGTGATGGAGCGCACCAAGGAAGGTCAGGCATCGGTCGAAGAACATTACCACACGGTTTTCGCCCATGTCAGCGATTCGATCAGCAACGTCTCTGTGTTGCACAGCTACAACCGCATCGAAGCTGAAACAAAAGCTCTGAAGTCATTTACGGAGCGGCTTCTCAGCGCGCAATATCCGGTTCTGGACTGGTGGGCATTCGCAAGTGCATTGAACCGGACTGCCTCTTCGGTTTCGATGATGATCATCCTCGTTGTCGGTGCCATCCTTGTGAAGAACGGTGAGCTGCGGGTCGGTGACATCATCGCCTTCATCGGCTTTGCGAACCTGCTGATCGGCCGCCTGGACCAGGTGCGCGCTTTCGCCACCCAGATTTTCGAGGCCCGTGCCAAGCTCGTTGACTTCTTCAAGCTCGAAGATTCCGTGCAGGAGCGGGAAGAGCCAAGCGGTGCAGTCGAACTCGGCCAGGTCTCCGGCAAGGTGGAATTCCGCAACGTCAATTTCGGTTTTGCCAACACCAAGCAGGGCGTGCACGACGTTTCGTTTACGGCCAATGCCGGCGAAACGATCGCCATCGTCGGACCGACAGGTGCGGGCAAGACCACCCTGATCAATCTGTTGCAGCGGGTCTATGATCCCAATGGCGGCCAGATTTTGGTCGATGGTACAGACATCTCGACGGTAACCCGTCAGTCCCTGCGCCACTCCATTGCAACGGTTTTCCAGGATGCCGGGCTTCTTAACCGGTCGATCCGAGATAACATCCGCCTTGGCCGCGACAGTGCAACCGATGACGAAATCGCTCAGGCCGCTGCTGCGGCGGCGGCGACCGACTTCATCGACAGCAGAAACACCGGTTACATGACGCAGGTCGGTGAACGCGGCAACCGTCTGTCCGGCGGTGAGCGTCAGCGTATCGCCATCGCCCGCGCCGTGTTGAAAAACGCACCGATCCTCGTTCTCGACGAAGCAACCAGTGCGCTTGACGTGGAAACAGAGGCCCGCGTGAAGGACGCCGTCGATGCGCTGCGCAAGAACAGAACGACCTTCATCATTGCCCACCGCCTGTCGACCGTGCGCGATGCCGACCAGGTCCTGTTCATGGACAATGGCAGGATCGTGGAAAAAGGCACCTTCGATGAGCTGAGCATGCGCGGCGGTCGCTTCTCCTCGCTGCTACGAGCCAGTGGCCTGCTGAACGACGATGAAAAGACCGGTGCGCCGGTCCTGTCGATGCCTGCAAAGTCGGCTCTCACCGCATAAGGAATTTCTGAGAAGAAATAATCCGCTCAACAAAAAGCCCCGGTCGATGCCGGGGCTTTTTCTATTCTGATCGACAGACTCAAAATCAGAAATTGTCGTCTTCGTCGTCATCCTTGCGGGTTGACTTGAGAGAGCTGAGCTTGGCAAAGACAGCGTTGGCGTCGATTTCTTTTTCTTCTTCGCGCTCGTATTTGTAGCCGAGGCTTTCCGTGGCGGCAGCAGGCTGCAATGTCGCGTCCAGCTCTTCCTGGGTTGGAAGGGGGCGACCGCGTGATGCGCGCTCGACTTCAAGGTCAAGGTCGATCTGGCTGCACAGGCCGAGTGTAACCGGATCCATCGGTGTCAGATTGGCCGAGTTCCAGTGGCTGCGGTCCCTGATCTGTTCGATCGTGGACTTGGTGGTGCCGACGAGACGCGAAATCTGCGCGTCCTTCAGTTCGGCATGGTTGCGCACCAGCCACAAAATGGCGTTCGGGCGATCCTGACGCTTGGAAACCGGTGTGTAACGCGGGCCACGACGCTTGGATTCAGGCACGCGAACCTTGGGCTCGGAAAGCTTGATCTTGTGGTTGGGATTGGCGACCGCACGTTCGATTTCATCGCGGGAAAGCTGTCCAGTGGAAATCGGGTCGAGTCCCTTGATCCCCTGCGCCGCTTCGCCATCGGCAATTGCCTTGACTTCAAGCGGGTGCAGTTTGCAAAAAGTGGCGATCTGCTCGAACGACAATGCGGTATTATCCACCAGCCAGACGGCCGTCGCTTTCGGCATGAGCAATGTTTGAGCCATAGATACAGTCCTTCTGTCCGTCCGCTCCGGTGGCGCGGGACGTGGATGTTAACCACTAATTTCCGGGATATCAGCGGTCTATAACTGGATTGCATCAGAATTGCAATTCTTTGCGCAACAAATGACCTTTGTCTAATTGCCGGATGTCACTGAACTGCTATGAATCTGGCACATGACTGGAGAAAAGGAGTCTCCGGTAATTGCAAAAGACGCGATGCGATCTGAGGAGGAATTCATGTCTGCCAAAATCTATCCGGTTCTGAAATCTGCAAAAAAGACCACGTTGCTCGACAATGACAAATACCTGAAATGGTACGAGCAGAGCGTCGAGGACCCTGAGAAATTCTGGGGCAAGCATGGCAAGCGGATAGACTGGTTCAAGCCCTATACGAAAGTGAAGAACACGTCGTTTACCGGCAAGGTGCCGATCAAGTGGTTCGAGGACGGGCTGACCAACGTCTCGTATAATTGCATCGACCGGCACCTGAAGACGCATGGCGAGCGCACCGCGATCATCTGGGAAGGCGACAATCCCTATATCGACAAGAAGATCACCTATAACCAGCTTTACGATGCGGTGTGTCGTCTGGCCAATGTGATGAAGAAGCACGGCGTCAAGAAGGGCGACCGGGTGACGATCTACATGCCGATGGTGCCGGAAGCGACCTATGCGATGCTCGCCTGCGCCCGCATCGGTGCGGTGCACTCGGTCGTCTTCGGTGGCTTTTCACCGGATGCGCTGGCAGGCCGAATCGTCGATTGCGAATCCACCTTCGTCATCACCTGCGACGAGGGCGTGCGTGGCGGCAAGCCGATCCCTTTGAAGGACAACACCGACAAGGCCATCGATATCGCCGCCAGACAGCATGTGAAGGTCGACAAGGTGCTGGTGGTACGCCGCACCGGCGGCAAGACCAACTGGGCACCGGGCCGCGACCTATGGTACCACCAGGAAGTCGCCTCGGTAAAACCCCATTGCGAACCGGCCAAGATGAAGGCGGAAGACCCGCTCTTCATTCTCTACACCTCAGGCTCCACCGGCAAACCCAAGGGCGTGCTGCACACGACGGGTGGCTATCTCGTCTATGTGTCGATGACGCATGAATATGTGTTCGATTATCACGATGGCGATATCTACTGGTGCACTGCCGATGTCGGCTGGGTGACGGGCCATTCCTATATCGTCTATGGGCCGCTCGCCAATGGTGCCACCACCGTCATGTTCGAAGGCGTTCCGAACTTCCCCGATCAGGGTCGCTTCTGGGAGGTCATCGACAAGCATCAGGTCAATATCTTCTACACGGCCCCGACGGCCCTGCGTTCGCTGATGGGTGCGGGCGACGAGTTCGTTAAGCGCTCGTCTCGCTCCAGCCTGCGGCTTCTGGGCACTGTCGGCGAGCCGATCAACCCCGAGGCATGGGAATGGTATTACCATGTGGTGGGCGATGATAAGAGCCCGATTGTCGATACATGGTGGCAGACGGAAACCGGCGGCATTCTGATCACGCCGCTGCCCGGTGCCACCGATCTCAAGCCAGGCTCGGCCACGCGGCCTTTCTTCGGTGTGCAGCCGCAACTGGTCGATGCCGAGGGCAAGGTGCTGGAAGGGGCAGCCGACGGTAACCTTTGCATAGCAGACAGCTGGCCGGGGCAATCGCGCACGGTCTATGGCGATCACAAGCGGTTTATCGAGACCTACTTCTCGACGTACAAGGGCAAATACTTCACCGGTGATGGCTGCCGTCGTGATGAGGACGGCTATTACTGGATCACCGGCCGCGTCGATGACGTCCTCAACGTTTCCGGCCATCGTCTCGGAACAGCCGAGGTCGAATCGGCACTCGTCTCGCACAACCTCGTCTCCGAGGCTGCAGTCGTCGGCTACCCCCATTCCATCAAGGGGCAGGGCATCTATTGCTACGTCACGCTGATGGCCGGGCAGACGGGCGATGACGCGTTGCGCGCCGAACTCGTCAAACATGTCCGCAACGAGATCGGCCCTGTGGCCACGCCTGACAAGATCCAGTTCTCACCGGGCCTGCCGAAGACCCGCTCGGGCAAGATCATGCGCCGCATCCTGCGCAAGATCGCCGAGGATGATTTTGGCGCACTCGGCGATACGTCGACGTTGGCTGATCCCGCCGTGGTCGATGACCTCATTGAAAACAGGCAGAACAAGGCAAAGGCTGCTTAAGCTAAATAGGGTAAGAACGATCAAAAAACACCCGGCAGACCTCACGGTCACCGGGTGTTTTTCTGACCGCGAACGTTTTTTACCTCGATTGGCCTTTTTGACGTTGCATGAATGTGCACATTGAAGGCACGGGAGGAAACCGACATGGACAATTCAAAAGGCCGCGTAATCGCATTTATTGGCACAGGCCTGATGGGCGGGCCGATGGCGCGCAATCTGCTCAAGGCTGGCTTCACCCTGCGCGTCTGGAACCGCAGCGTCGAGAAAGCTCAGGCGCTGGTGGCCGATGGTGCGGTGCTGGCCTCCTCTCCAGCGGACGCTGCGAAAGGTGCCGATGTCGTCATCACCATGTTGAGCGACGGCAAGGCGGTGGGCGACGTACTGTTCGATAGTGGCGTGGCGGAGGCGCTTGAAAAGGGCGCTGTCGTCATCGATAGCAGTTCCATTGTCCCGCCGATTGCACGCGACCATGCCGACAGGCTCAAGGCACTCGGCATCGGTCACATCGACGCACCGGTGTCCGGCGGCGTCGTGGGCGCAAGTGCGGGCACGCTGGCCATCATGGCGGGTGGTGATGAAGCGCTGGTCTCAAGCCTTTCGGATGTCTTCGCCGCCATGGGCAGGCTGACCTATGTCGGCCCATCGGGCGCAGGACAATTGTGTAAACTGGCGAACCAACAGATCGTCGCCATCACCATTGGTGCCGTTGCCGAGGCTATGATGCTGGTCGAGGCGGGCGGTGCCTCGCGTGAAGGGTTCCGCAATGCCATTCGCGGTGGCTTTGCCGAAAGCCGAATATTGGAGCTGCACGGCGAACGCATGGTCAAACGCGATTTTGTGCCCGGTGGCCCCTCCAAATTCCAGCTCAAGGATCTGAATGGCGTTCTGGCAACGGCGAAAGACCTGTCGCTTGACTTGCCGCTGACGCAGACCATCACAGAGGAGTTCGCTGATTTCGTTGGCGATGGCGGTGCGGATATCGACCACAGCGGCATTCTGCTCTATTTGGAAAAGCTGAATAAGCGTGAGCACTAAAACGGCCTTTTCAGACCCGCCAAAACATTCTTACCCGTACCATAACATGGAATTATTTGCCGGCACTGTCATATGGCGACTTTCGTCAAGAGATAATATGACATAAGGTCCCCGCCAACTTCGTGGCAGCCGCAACCGGGTGCCACGTCATAAATCGATGGCCGAAAGGTCGTTTCATAACGAGCGAGGTGGCGCAGGATACAGGCCGCTTCAGCGTCAAAGGGAGTATGTTCATGACCATCCATCAGAACCTGATCAATGGCGAGTGGATCGGAGCCGATACGTCGGAAAACATCAATCCGTCCGATACCAACGAGGTTGTCGGCCTTTACGCGCAAGCGGGTGCCGAAGAAGCAAAGCAAGCTATCGCTGCTGCCAAAGCTGCCTTTCCGGCTTGGTCGCGGTCCGGCATTCTGGAACGCCATGCAATCTTAAAAAAGACCGCCGACGAAATTTTGGCGCGCAAGGAAGAACTCGGCGCACTTCTGGCCCGTGAAGAGGGCAAGGTTCTGGCTGAAGGCATCGGCGAAACCATCCGCGCCGCCCAAATTTTCGATTTCTTCGCCGGTGAAGCGCTGCGCCTTGCAGGCGAAGTCATTCCGTCGGCCCGCCCGAACATCGGCGTCGAAGTCACCCGCGAGCCGCTCGGCGTCATCGGCATCATCACGCCATGGAACTTCCCGATTGCCATTCCGGCGTGGAAGATCGCTCCAGCGCTCTGCTACGGCAACACCGTCGTCTTCAAGCCTGCCGATCTGGTTCCGGGCTGCTCCTGGGCGATTGTCGATATTCTCCACCGCGCCGGTCTGCCGAAGGGCGTCCTGAACCTCGTCATGGGCCGCGGTTCGGTCGTCGGTCAGGCAATGCTCGACAGCCCGCATCTGTCCGGCATCACCTTTACCGGCTCCACTGGCACCGGCCAGCGCGTGGCGGCGTCTTCGCTGCCGTTCAACCGTAAATTCCAGCTGGAAATGGGCGGCAAGAACCCCTTCGTGGTTCTCGATGATGCCGATTTGAGCGTTGCCGTGGAAGCAGCCGCAAACTCCGGCTTTTACTCTACCGGACAGCGCTGCACGGCATCTTCGCGCATCATCGTGACCGAAGGCATTCACGACAAGTTCGTTGCAGCCATGACCGAGCGTCTAGCCAAGATCAATGTCGGCCACGCCATGGATAAGGAAACCCATGTCGGCCCGGTCGTTGATGAAAAACAGCTGAAGCAGGACACTGACTACATCGAGATCGGCAAAAAGGAAGGCGCGAAAGTTGCTTTCGGCGGCGAACTCGTCAAACGCGAAACACCCGGCTTCTATCTTCAGCCGACGCTGTTTACCGAAGCCACCAACAGCATGCGCATTTCGCAGGAAGAAATCTTCGGCCCCGTCGCAGCCGTCATTAGAGTCAAGGATTATGATGAGGCGCTAGCCGTTGCCAATGACACGCCATTCGGCCTGTCCTCGGGCATCGCCACCACCAGCCTGAAGCATGCAACACACTTCAAGCGCAATGCGGAAGCGGGCATGGTGATGGTCAACTTGCCGACGGCTGGCGTGGACTTTCACGTTCCCTTCGGCGGCCGCAAGGCATCGTCCTTTGGCCCGCGTGAGCAGGGCAAATATGCGAGTGAATTTTTCACCACGGTGAAAACGGCCTATACGCTGGCCTAAAACTACCCTCTCAAAAAACGATCCCCGGCATCATCCGGGGATTTTTTTTGCTCTTTTCCATCGGCAATTTCTGCCTATGGTGTGAGCGCAAATCACGAGGCGAGACAGGGACAGCATGACAGATATTTCGATGATCGAGGCGGCACGCCAGCGCATTGGTTCCGAGGCGGTCCGCACGCCATTGCTGTCCTCCCCCTTTCTGGACGACATCGCCGGACGCAAGATTTTGGTGAAAGCGGAATGCCTGCAACGCACCGGTTCTTTCAAGTTTCGCGGTGGCTGGTCTGCCGTGTCAGGCATCGCACCGGATGTGCGCCAGCGCGGCGTCATCGCCTTTTCCTCCGGTAACCACGCGCAAGGCGTGGCGCTGGCCGCAGCATTGCACGGCGTTCCCGCCGTCATCATCATGCCGCTGGATGCGCCGAAGATAAAAATCGACAACACCAGAGCATACGGGGCCGAGGTCGTCCTGTTCGACCGCTCGAAAGACGACCGTGATGCCATCGGCGCACGGCTCTCGCAGGAGCGTGGCCTGACGCTGATTAAGCCGTTCGATGAACCCCTGGTCATTGCCGGTCAGGGCACGGTCGGCCTCGAAATTGCAGAGCAGGGTCAGGAACTGGGCATTGGCAAGGCCGAGGTTCTGGTTCCCTGCGGCGGTGGCGGCCTGACATCGGGCATCGCGCTGGCGCTGGAAGCCAAAGCACCGAATTACACCGTGCGCACGTGTGAGCCTGAAAAGTTCGATGACGTCGCCCGCTCTTTGGCATCGGGCAAGATCGAGCGCAATGATGCACTGTCCGGTTCGGTCTGCGATGCGATCATTACGCCGCAGCCCGGCAATATCACCTTTCCGATCATGGCCCGCCATTGCGGCATCGGTATCGCGGTGACCGAAGATGAGGCGCTGCGCGCCATGGTGCTGGCATTTTTGCGATTGAAGGTGGTGGTCGAGCCCGGCGGTGCAGTGGCTCTGGCGGCGGCCTTGTTTCACGGCGCAGAGTTACAAACTGAAACCGTCATCGCGGTCGCGTCGGGCGGTAATGTCGACCCTGACGTCATGGCATCGGCTCTATCCCGCTTCGCCGATTAGGCGCGGCGGAACGCGCTCTTCGACCCGTCGGTACAATCACCGTATCACCCGGAAAGGTCCTATCCGTTAATTTTGTGTTGAACCGGACGGGTCGTTGCGCGTTGAACGTTAACAAATCGGAAGATCGGTGCCTGTTGGGAGGCAAGTGGCGATCAGTATTTTCTCCGATTGTGGCAACTTATGGAAAATCCTCTCTACAGAATTACTGGAAAATGGCGATACTCTAGAACTTACAGTCAAAAAGCCGGTCAAACGGTGAAGGGTCAACAAGGGAGGGTTCGATGTCTTATTCCAAAGCCGGAAAAATCAGAGATTTTGCACCACAGGCCGCGACGCCAAAAAGCTGGCAGGCAACGTTTCACACGGCAATGGTTGCTTTGTGCTTTGCTTTCGTCGGAGCGGTGATCTTCGGTTTGGTGCCCTGACGCAAACGAGATTCATGGACAAAAAGGCCGATCACTGATCGGCCTTTTTTCATTGAAGAATTATCCCAGCTTCAAATAATCTTCCGCAAGTTCCACCCAGAAAGCCGTACCGATGGGCAAAATTTCATCGTTGAAATCGAATTTCGGGTGATGCAGCGACGGGTCGTTTTCCGTGCGCTGGGTGCCAAGGAAGAAATAGGCCCCTGGGCGCGCCTCCAGCATATAGGCAAAATCTTCAGCACCCATTGTCGGTCGCGGCATTTCGATAACTTTGTCCGCCCCCGCAAAGCGCGTCGCCAGACCCACAATGTAGTCCGTTTCCGCCTTGTGATTGACGGTCGGGTTATAACCGCGCTGGTAATCCAGCGTCACGTTCATCCCATAGCTCGCCGCCTGTCCCTCCGCGATCAGGCGAATACGCTTTTCCAGCTCGTCTCTGGCGTCCGCATCGAACGAACGGATCGTCAGCAGCATTTCCGCCGTCTCAGGAATAACATTGCTTGCCACGCCCGCATGAAACGCACCCACCGTCACAACAGTCGGCGTCAGCGGGTGTATGTTGCGTGACACGATGGTCTGCAATGCCATGATGATGCTGGCACCTGCGACGATTGGGTCGAGCGTGGTTTGCGGCTCAGCACCATGCCCGCCATGACCGTTGATGGTGATCTTGCACTCATCCACCGCCGCCATGATCGGCCCATCGCGCAGCACGAAATGGCCAAAGGGAAGGTTGGGTTCGTTGTGAAGCGCAAACACGGCATCACACGGAAAGCGCTCGAACAGGCCGTCCTCGATCATGATGCGCGCGCCGCCGAAGTTTTCCTCGGCAGGCTGGAAAATCAGATGAACCGTTCCGTCGAAATTGCGACGTTCGGCGATGATCTTGGCCGCTCCCAGCAACATTGCAGTATGCCCGTCATGGCCGCAAGCATGCATGACGCCCGGGTTTTTGCTGGCATATTCCGCCCCGGTTTCCTCGTGAATGGGCAAGGCATCGATATCGGCACGGATGCCGATGGATCGATTGCTGTTGCCATTGCGCAAAGTCGCAACCACACCTGTGCCAGCCAGACCACGCGTGACCTCGTAACCCATCGCGTCCAGTTGAGCTGCAACGAAATCCGATGTCTTGAACTCTGAAAGTCCAATTTCCGGGTTGCGATGAAGATGATGCCTGATCGCCACGACATCCGGCATATGATTGGCAAATGCAGCGGGGTTTTTAGGCTCAATCGTCATTTTTAAAGTCCGGCATGTTTGCGTCTGTTAAGCGTTTTCACGTGGCTTTCGTTTAGCAGCATAACCGGGCTTTGATAAGAGTAGGCGTGAGACACAGGTGCCAGCATTCATCACCTTCCATTCAGCGCTTGCGCGCGGGCAAAACAGGTGGCATGGAACTGAAAGCGCCTTTAATCATTCCCTCAATCGGGTGACACTGCGCCTTCATGGAAGGCCTATGTCACCAACGGGTTCGATGAGAAAATGGGGGACAGGTGCAGCATGACGTGTTTTCGCTTTGGGGGAGCGTACAGGATGTTTCATGAACCGCATGGCGCGAGACCGCGATCTACCTGCCTTTTCCCGTCCAATAGTCGAAAGTCTTGAGGCGCGAAGCCATTTGCCCCACATTGTATGGCCGCGCACAACAGGATTTCAGGGGGAGCCATCGTTCGCTGGTTTGCGATGGTTCAGCAAAGGTTCAGGATCAGCACGAAATAAAGCTGCCACAGTTGTTTCAATTTCCTAACGCAATCTGAAACAAGTTCCGGTTACACGAGACCAGACCCTTAGCAGAGTGCAGAATACGAGCCGATGTCATTTCATATTACGCCGACCGCCGCCGCCCGTGATTCAGAAACAAAGCAGATCGATCACAATGATTCGATCCGCTCCGTTTACTTCACCATCGAGGAATTGAGGGATTGTGGAGCCGAACTCTCCAAATCCGGAGCCGATGGCCTGCCGGGTTTTATGGAGTTCGATTTCTTCGCGAGACATCGTGAGAACGAAAAAGAAATTCTGCGCGTTTACCGCACGACAGCGGTGGATGCCGAAAACGGTCAGAACATCACGCCTGCCGCCGAATGGCTGCTCGACAATCACTATGTGATCGAAGAAGCCATCCAAGAAGTGCGTCGCGACTTCCCGCGCAAATTCTATCGTCAGTTGCCGACGGTGAAGATCGGCAACATCGAAATCCCACGCGTCATGGCACTGGCGTGGATTTACGTTGCGCACACCCACAGCACGATCTCCCGCGAAAGCATGACCGCCCTGGTCGAGGGCTATCAGACGTCGAAGACGTTGCAGATCGGCGAGCTCTGGGCTCTACCGTCGATCCTGCGTTTCGTTCTCATCGAAAATCTGCGCCGTATTTCCATCCGCGTCGAACGCTCCCGCCGCATGCGTCAGCGCGCAAACGAGGTGGTGGACGAAATCATCCGCCTCAACGATGCCGAGGCGTCCGCCGGTCTCCTCAAGCAGATCGACGATCTGGTCGCCGACCCAACCTTCTCCACCCAGTTCCTCTATCGCCTCAGAAACGGCTCGCAGACCTCCGGTTTTGCGCTGAACTGGCTGGAAGAGCGCCTTCACAAGTCGGGAACCGACGCCGAAAACATCATGATGGCGGAACATAACCGCCTTGCCTCCGGCAATGTGACGATGGGTAACATCGTCAAGAGCCTGCGCGAAATCGATGACACCGAATGGTCGGTCTGGTTTGAGGAAGTCAGCCATATCGACAAGGTTCTGCGCGAGCAGACAGATTATGACACGCTCGATTTCGGATCACGCAACACCTACCGCAACACGATCGAACTTCTGGCGCGCCGTTCGCCCAAGACGGAAATCGAAGTGGCACAAGTTGCCGTCGATATGGTGACCGAAACCGCCAATTCCAGCGAAATCCATCCGCATGCGCCGAATGTCGGCAGCTTCCTGATAGGTGAACGTCGCCAGGAACTGGAAGATCGGATCGGCTACTCGCCGCTCTTTTCGCAGCGCGTCGTGCGCTTCATGCGCAAGTTCAACTGGCTTTCTATCGCAGTCCCGGTCATGGCGTTCACCGCGCTGGCCATGGCAGTCGTCGGCTGGTTCCTGGCCGAAGCCGGCATGCCGTGGTACGTCGTCACCGCATTCCTGCTGATGTTTGCCCTGCCCGCATCGGAAGGCGCAACGGGTCTCTTCAACACGCTCGTGACGTTCTTCGTCAAGCCGTTCCGACTGGTCGGTTACGAGTTCAAGGAAGGCATTCCGCAGGACGCCTGCACGCTCCTGGCCGTGCCCTGCATGTTGACCAGCCGCGACAGCGTCGACGAAATGGTGCGCAACATCGAAGTGCATTATCTCGCCAACCCACATGGCGAGATTTATTTCGCGTTGATCAGCGACTGGCGCGACGCCGCCTTCGAGCAATCCGCGGAAGACATCGAAATCCTCGAATATGCAAAGCGTGAAGTCGCAGAACTCAGCGCCCGCTACGCCTTCGATGGCAAGACGCGGTTCTACCTGCTGCACCGCCGTCGCCTCTTCAACCCGGCTGAAGGAAGCTGGATGGGCTGGGAACGCAAACGCGGCAAGCTGCATGAATTGAACATGCTGCTGCGCGGCGACAAGGATACGACCTTCCTCAACGGTGCCAATATGGTGCCTGCAAACGTCAAATATGTTATGACGCTGGATGCCGACACCCGCCTGATGCGCGATGCCGTCACCAAGCTCGTCGGCAAGATGCACCACCCGATGAACCGCCCGGTTCACGATCCCGTCACGGGCCGCGTCATCCATGGTTATGGCCTGCTTCAGCCACGCGTAACGCCATCGCTGACAACGGGTAAGGACGCCTCGGTCTTCCAGCGCGTCTTCTCCATCAATCGCGGTATCGACCCCTACGTCTTTACCGTGTCCGACGTTTATCAGGACCTGACCTCCGAAGGCACTTTCACCGGTAAGGGCCTTTATGATGTCGACGCCTTTGAAACCGCCCTCAAAGGCCGTATCGATGAAAACGCCGTTCTGTCCCATGACCTTCTCGAAGGCTCGTTTGCGCGCTGCGCATTGGTCACCGACGTGGAACTGGTGGAAGACTTCCCGACCCGTTACGAAGTCGAAGTCTCGCGTCAGCACCGCTGGGCGCGTGGCGACTGGCAGCTCCTGCCTTACATCATGGATGCCAAACGCGGCGTGACCGCCATCGGCCGCTGGAAGATGGTCGACAACCTGCGCCGCTCGCTGACGCCGATTGCCTGGTTTGCTGCCTCGGTTTTGGGCTGGTATTTCATGGGCCCGCTCGGCGCGTTGATCTGGCAGATCCTGCTGATCTTCTCACTGTTTGTGGCACCCACCATTTCCCTGCTATCAGGCATCGTGCCGCGCTCCACCGATATCGTACCACAAGCGCATTTCCATACGCTGTGGGCTGAAATCCGCGCAACGAATGCCCAGGTCGCCCTGCGTATCGTCTTCATCGCCGATAGCGCCTGCATGATGGCCGATGCCATCGGCCGTTCGCTCTACCGCCTGTTCGTTAGCGGTAAGCTGATGCTCGAATGGCGCACCGCCGCCAGCATCCAGTCCAGCGCACAAGGCAGCATTTTCGACTATTACCGTCAGATGTGGCATGCCCCGGTTGCTGCATTGCTGGGCCTCGCGCTCGCCTCTCTTCCCGGCGACAACGCCTTCCTGGTCGGCCTTCCCTTCGCGCTGCTGTGGATTCTGTCCCCTGCCGTTGCATGGTTCGTCAGCCAGTCCGCAGAAACCGAAGATCGCCTGTTCGTTTCCGAACATGTGTCCAGCGAGCTGCGCAAGATCGCGCGCCGCACCTGGCGCTACTACGAAGCTTTCGTGAACGCGAAAGAAAACTATCTACCGCCAGACAACTATCAGGAAACGCCGGAGCCCGTCGTTGCCAGCCGTACCTCGCCGACCAATATCGGCGTCTATCTTCTGTCGGTCATTTCGGCACGCCAGTTCGGCTGGATCAGCTTCTCAGAGACCGTCGAGCGGATGGAAAAAACCATCGAGACGGTCGAGAAGATGGAGAAGTACCGCGGCCATCTCTACAACTGGTATCATACCGATACCCTTCAGACGCTGGGTCCCCGCTATGTTTCCGCTGTTGATAGCGGCAACCTTGCCGGTCACCTGATCGCCATCTCGTCTGCCTGTCGCCAATGGGCGGAAGCGCCGTCGGCCCATCTTCAGGGTAACCTCGATGGCATAGGCGATGTTGCCGGTATTCTGCGCGAAACCCTGAAAGAACTGCCGGACGATCGCAAGAACCTGCGTCCTCTGCACCGTCGTCTGGAAGAACGCATCATCGGCTTCTCCAACGCCCTTGCTTCGGTCAAGCGCGAGCACGAATTCGCCTCGATCCGCGTCATCAACCTCGCCGTTCTGGCGCGGGATATTCAGAAGCTCGCATCCAACCTCAATCTCGAGGTCAAATCCGAACAGAGTGCGGAAGTTACCCGTTGGGCACAGTCGCTGGTCGATTGCTGCGAAGCGCATATTTCCGATAGCGCCTTCGATCTCTCCACCATCGATCCATTGCGTGATCGTCTGAACTCGCTTCGCGATCGCAGCCGCAACCTCGCCTTCTCGATGGACTTCGCGTTCCTGTACCGCAAAGATCGTCGCCTGCTGTCCATCGGCTACCGCGTGGATAGCCAGGAACTGGACGAGGCCTGCTACGACCTTCTGGCGTCGGAATGCCGCCTGACCAGCCTGTTTGCGATTGCCAAGGGCGATCTGCCGACGGAACACTGGTATCGCCTCGGCCGTCAGGTCGTGCCGATCGGCGCACAGGGCGCACTGGTCTCCTGGTCCGGCTCGATGTTCGAATATCTGATGCCTCCGCTGGTCATGCAGGAGCGTCACGGCGGCATCCTGAACCAGACCAACAATCTGATCGTCAAGGAACAGATCAGCCATGGCCGTCGCCTCGGCACACCATGGGGTATTTCCGAAGCGGCATTCAACGCGCGCGATCACAACATGAACTACCAGTACACCAACTTCGGCGTACCCACTTTGGGTCTGAAGCGCGGCCTTGGCCAGAACGCGGTCATCGCGCCTTATGCTTCGATCCTTGCGTCGCAATACGATCCGGACGCGGCTCTGGAGAACCTCGACAAGCTGCGTAAGCTGGGTGCTCTTGGCCAATACGGCTTCCACGATGCGGTCGACTTCACGCCGACCCGCGTGCCGGATGGCAAGGTCTGCGCCATCGTTTACAACTATTATGCCCACCACCATGGCATGTCGATTGCGGCTGTCGCCAACGTCGTCATGGACGGCGTGTTGCGTGAACTCTTCCACGCCGATCCGGTCATCGAAGCAGCCGAACTGCTGCTTCAGGAAAAGGCACCGCGCGAAGTGCCGGTCATGAGTGCCAAATACGAGCCGGAAACACCCGGCAAGGAACAGGCAGATCTCCTGCGCGCAGAAGTTCGCACCATCAACGATCCTGCCGTGCGCGACCGCGAAGTCGTGTTCCTGTCCAACGGTCACTATTCGACCATGCTGACAGCCACGGGTGCCGGTTATTCCAAGTGGAATGGTCAGGCAATCTCGCGCTGGAAGGCCGATCCAACCGAAGATCGCTGGGGCACATTCCTGTTCCTGCGCGATACGACATCGGGACAATGGTGGAGTGCTACGGCCGAGCCACGGGTTGCCGAAGGCGAAAAGACCAAGACCGTCTTCTCGGACGACAAGGTCGAATTCCACAAGACCGTGGGCGATCTGCAAAGCGTTGTCGAATGCATCGTTGCGACAGAGCATGATGCCGAAGGTCGTCGCGTGACGCTCCTCAATGTCGGCTCTGAGGACCGCTACATTGAAGTGACCTCCTACATGGAGCCCGTCATCGCCAATGAGGATGACGACAACGCCCACCCTCTCTTCTCGCGCATGTTCGTACAGACAGAGATCGGCAAGCGTGGCGACGTGATCCGCGCATGGCGCAACAAGCGCAGCCCGAGCGAACCCGGCACAGTCATCGCGCACCTTGCCGCCGATAATGCCGGCCCGACCCGTCCCACCGAGTATGAAACGGATCGTGCCAAGTTCATCGGTCGCGGACGCTCGCTGGGCGAAGCTGCGGCTTTCGACGCCGCTGCCACGCTCTCCAACACGGATGGCTTTACGCTCGACCCCATCCTGTCCCTGCGCCGCGTCGTGCGCGTACCGGCAGGCAAGAAGGTCAGCGTCATCTTCTGGACGATTGCCGCACCCAACCGCGAAGACGTGGACAAGGCGATCGATCGCTACCGCCACCCGGATGCCTTTGCGCATGAGCTGGTGCACGCCTGGACCCGCACACAGGTGCAGATGCGCCATGTGGGCGTCACCTCGCAGCAGGCAGCCGCGTTCCAGCATCTTGCCCGTTACCTCGTCTATCCCGACATGCATCTGCGTGCCGATGCCGATACGTTGAAGACCGGTCTCGGCTCCCAGCGCTCGCTATGGCCGCTGGCAATTTCCGGGGATTTCCCGATTTTCAGCCTGCGTATCAATGACGACATGGACATGGATATCGCAAAGGAAGCCCTAAGTGCGCATGAATATCTGCGCGCCCGCGGCGTGATCTTCGATCTCGTCATCGTCAATGAACGGGCTGCCTCCTACGCTCAGGATATGCAGCACGCGCTTGACTTCATCTCTGAGGCCCAGCGTCGCATCAACCCGGCAGATGGCGGCAGACAGCATGTGTTTTCTGTCCGTCGTGATTTGATCGATGAGGAAACATGGTCGGCGCTGCTGGCAGCGTCGCGTGTCGTTCTTCACGTCCGCAACGGCAAGATCGTGGATCAGGTCAACCGCGCCGTGTCCCTGTTTGCCGCCCATCGTGGGCCGGAAGGTAGCGACACAGCGCAGGCCCGCCTACCCGCGCCGATGTTCCCGCATGCGGAGCCGGTTGAAGATGCCCATGATCTGGATTTCTGGAACGGCTTTGGCGGCTTCAGCAAGGCTGGCGACGAATATGTCGTGCGCCTGCACGGCGGCCAGTCGACGCCGCATCCTTGGATCAACGTCATCTCCAACGAGAATTTCGGCTTCCATGTTTCCGCCGAAGGCGCTGCTTTCACCTGGAGCCGCAATTCGCGTGACTATCAGCTGACCCCATGGAGCAACGACCCCGTCGTCAACCGTCCGGGCGAAGCGATCTATGTAGCAGACGTCGATAGCGGCAAGATCCACTCGCCGTTCGCCGCACTGTCTCGCAACCCGGAAGCGGTTTTCGAAACCCGTCATGGCCTCGGCTATTCCGTATTCAGAAGCGTCGAAGACGGTCTCGATATCGAGGTCACCCAGACTGTCGATCGTGAAAAGCCGGTCAAGCTTGCGCGCCTCACGGTTCGCAACGTCGGCACACAAAACCGCCGTCTGAAGACCTATGGTTACGTCGAATGGGTTCTGGGCAACAACACCCAGAAGTCTGCACCGTTCATTCTCAGCTCTCATGATGAGGAAAGCGGCGCGCTGTTTGCGTCCAACCCCTACAGCATCGACTATAATGCCCGCACCGCCTTCCTTGCTCTGGAAGGTCCGGCCAGCAGCTTCACAACCAGCAAGCGCGAGTTTATCGGCCGCTACGGCTCGATCCATGCTCCACAGGCTGTATTGTCGGGTGTTGCCCTGTCCGGCAGCGTGGAACTGGACGGCGCGCCTTGTGCCGCCGTCATGCAGGAAATCCACCTGAAGCCTGGCGAAGAGCGGCATCTGTTGTTCTATGTCGGTGATGCCGATACCGCCGAAGAAGCACGCGCTCTGGTGAAGGATATTCGCCGGTCCGATTTCGATGCTGTGCTGGATGCCAACAAGCAATTCTGGAGCGGCTTCACCGGCCAGCTACAGGTGTCCACGCCGGATGCCAGCTTCAACCACATGGTCAACAGCTGGTTGCCTTACCAGGCTCTGGCCTGCCGCATCATGGCCCGCACGGCCTTTTACCAGTCCAGCGGTGCCTTCGGCTTCCGTGATCAATTGCAGGATACGTTGGCCTTCCTGCTCTATCAACCGGACCTCGCCCGTGAGCAGATCCTGCGCGCTGCCGGTCGACAGTTCCCAGAAGGTGACGTCCAACACTGGTGGCTGCCACTGACGGGTGCCGGTGTCCGCACGACCATCTCCGATGACGTCGTCTGGCTCGCCTACGCTACGCATCAGTACATTGTCGCCACTGGCGACAAGGCTATCCTCGAGGAAAGCATTCCCTTCCTCAAAGGCCCGGCCTTGACGCCCGGCCAGCACGACGCCTTCTTCCAGCCAGAGACGACGGACAACGCCGTCAACCTCTATGAACACGCCGCGCTGGCGCTCGATCTGGCCATTCATCGCACCGGAGAAAACGGCTTGCCGCTCATACTCGGCGGCGACTGGAACGACGGCATGAACCGAGTAGGCGTTGCTGGCAAAGGCACCAGCGTCTGGCTCGGTTGGTTCCTGTCTGGCACCCTTCGCGATTTCATCGAAATTGCCGAAGAGCGCCGCGATCTGGACCGCGTAGAAAAGTGGAAGACGCATCGCGATAAACTACGGGCGGCGCTGGAAACGGCAGGCTGGGATGGTGACTATTACCGTCGCGGTTACTTCGATGACGGTACCCCGCTCGGCTCCATAACCAGCGAGGAATGCCGCATCGATTCGCTCGGCCAGAGCTGGAGTGTTCTGTCAGGCGAAGGCGAAGAGCAGCGTTCGGGCCAAGCCATGGATGCCGTAATGAAGGAACTTGTCGATGAGGAAACGGGAATCATCCGTCTCTTCACGCCGCCCTTCAAACGCTCTCCGCAGGATCCCGGCTACATCAAGGGCTATCCACCGGGTGTCCGTGAAAACGGCGGCCAGTACACGCACGCCGCTACCTGGGTTGTTCTGGCACTGGCGAAGCTGGGCCGCAACGAGGATGCATGGAAATGCTTCTCGATGCTCAACCCGGTTAACCACGCGCTCGACCGTTCGTCTTCGGAAACCTACCGTGTCGAACCCTATGTGGTGACGGCGGATGTCTACGGTGAAGGTGCCTATGCGGGCCGTGGTGGCTGGAGCTGGTACACCGGTTCTGCTGGCTGGCTCTACCGCGCCGCCGTCGAAGGCATTCTCGGCATTACCCGCGTCAACGGCACGCTGCACATTGCGCCGTCCTTGCCGGAGGCATGGGATAATTTCTCTGCCAAGATCACCCTCGAAGGCAAGGTTCGCGAAGTCGCTGTCAAGCGTACCGCAGGCTCGCCGGATATCGAAGTATCCGTGGATGGCAAGCCTGTCACGGGCAAGAACAGAGCCATCCCGTTCGATTAAGGTTTGGGGCTTCGGTACCGACCTCTCAGCAAAAAGCCACGGCTCTGGAAAGATGCCGTGGCTTTTCTGTTTGGTAAGCTCTGTCTGAATGCGACATAGAGCGGCAGTGACGGTGGCTCGTGACCTGAAGCCACACACTCCACCTCATGCTGAGGTGGGAGCGAAGCGACCCTCTAAGCATCCGCCGCGCACTCTGTCCCAAGCCCGCAACCCTCGTCCTTCGAGGCCCCCTGCGGGGCACCTCTCCTTCGACAAACTCAGGATGATGGATGAGGGTTGCTACCGCCGTGCCTTTTACATCAGCTTTAAAACCTCGCTAGGAGTGGGGGCTATACTTCGTGGAGCGGCATACTCCACCCTCATGCTGAGGTGGCGCGCAGCGCCCTCGAAGCATCCTTTGGTTGGCGCAACACGTTAAGTCTTGGCCCGCCACCCCCCGTCCTTCGAGGCCCCTGCGGGGCACCTCTCCTTCGACAAGCTCAGGATGATGGATGCGGGTTGCTACCGCCGTGCCTTTTACATCAGCTTTAGAACCTTGCTAGGAGTGGGGGATCATATTTCGCAAAGCGGCATACTCCGCCCTCATGCTGAGGTGCTTTGGCCGAAGGGCAAAGCCTCGAAGCATCCTTGGTTGGCGCACGGGCCCTAACCAGAAAAGTGCTCAGCGCGTACCGAAAATCGCCGACCCCACCCGCACGCTTGTCGCGCCGAATTCAATAGCCGTTTCGAAATCGCCTGACATGCCCATGGAGAGTTTCTCCAGTCCGCATTCCTTGGCGAGCTTCGCCAAAAGCGCAAAATGCGGTCCCGGATACTCCTCGGCGGGGGGAATGCACATCAGCCCTTCCACATTCAACGCCAGCTCATCGCGGCACATCGCAACAAAGGCAACCGTTTCACGCGGATCGATACCCGCCTTTTGCGGCTCCAGCCCCGTATTGACCTGAACATAGAAACGCAGCGCCCGCCCCTGCTTCTTGGCTTCATCGGCAAGCGCTTTGGCAATTTTCTCGCGATCGACGGTTTCTATCACATCGAACAACGCCACCGCATCCGCCGCCTTGTTGGATTGCAGCGGCCCGATCAGATGCAGCTCGATACCAGCGGTCTTTTCCTTCAGCGCGGGCCACTTGCCCTGCGCTTCCTGCACGCGGTTTTCGCCGAATATGCGCTGCCCGCAATCGATCACCGGCTGGATCGCATCACCCTCGAATGTCTTGGACACCGCAACGAGACTGACGCTGCCGGCTTTCCGCCCTGCTTTTTCCGCAACTGCTTCAATGCGCTGCGAGACATCCAAAAGGCGCGCTTCGATTTCCATGATCAGACCTTCACTTAAACTCGAGGAGACGGGTTCAGTAGCCGCCGCTGGGCTTGATGCCAAGCACCATTGTCACCATTTGAACGCTGTCGCCTAAGATTGCACCCGCAGCGGCCCCGCTAAACTTGACGCATACGCCGTTTCGTGGTGAAGGTCAGCGCGAATTTTCCCCTTGATACCCGGATTACAGAAGTATGGCCATCGAACGTTATAATCCTCGCGACGCCGAGCCGCGCTGGCAGCAAAAATGGAACGAAGACAATGTCTTCGTGACCGACAACAGCGATGCCCGCGAGAAATATTACGTTCTCGAGATGTTTCCATATCCATCCGGCCGCATCCACATGGGCCATGTCCGCAATTATGCGATGGGTGACGTCGTTGCCCGCTACAAGCGTGCGCGCGGTTTCAACGTGCTGCACCCCATGGGCTGGGACGCCTTTGGCATGCCTGCGGAAAATGCGGCCATGCAGAACAACGTCCATCCCAAGGATTGGACCTATCAGAACATCGCCAGCATGCGCGGCCAGTTGAAGTCCATGGGCCTGTCTCTGGACTGGACCCGTGAATTTGCCACCTGCGACGTGGAATATTACAGCCAGCAGCAGGCGCTGTTCATCGACTTCATGGAAAAAGGTCTGGTCTACCGCAAGCAGTCCAAGGTCAATTGGGACCCGGTCGATCATACCGTACTGGCCAACGAGCAGGTTATCGACGGGCGCGGCTGGCGCTCTGGTGCGCTGGTCGAACAGCGCGAACTGACGCAATGGTTCTTCCGCATCACCGATTTCAGCCAGGATTTGCTGGATGAGCTGGACCAGCTCGACCAGTGGCCGGAAAAAGTCCGCCTGATGCAGAAGAACTGGATCGGCAAGTCGGAAGGCCTGTCTTTGCGCTGGCAGACCGTCGCCTCCACGGCTCCTGCGGGCTTCGATGACATTACCGTCTACACGACCCGTCCCGACACGCTGTTCGGCGCATCGTTCCTGGCCATCGCCGCCGATCACCCATTGGCCAAGACCCTGTCCGAATCCAATGCCGAAATCGCACAGTTCTGCGACGAATGCCGTCGTCAGGGCACCTCGCTGGCCGCTCTGGAAACGGCGGAGAAGCGTGGTCTGGACACAGGCGTCAAGGTTGTCCATCCGCTCAACCGGTCCTGGGAACTGCCAGTCTACATCGCCAACTTTGTGCTGATGGATTACGGCACCGGCGCGATCTTCGGTTGCCCGTCCGGCGATCAGCGCGATCTGGATTTCGCCCGCAAATATAATCTGCCGGTCGTAGCCGTCGTCATGCCGGAAGGCGAAAACGCTGAAACCTTCGGCGTTGATGATACCGCTTATGTCGATGACGGCGTCATGATCAATTCGCAGTTCCTTGATGGCATGACGACGACAGATGCTTTCGAGGCCGTCGTGTCGAAGCTGTCGGCGCAGACGCTGGGCAGCGAGCCGCAGGCAGAACGCAAGGTCAATTTCCGTCTGCGCGACTGGGGCATTTCCCGCCAGCGCTATTGGGGTTGCCCGATCCCGGTCATCCATTGCGAAGTCTGCGGTGTCGTACCTGTTCCGAAGAAAGACCTGCCGGTCAAGTTGCCTGATGATGTGACCTTCGATGTGCCGGGTAATCCGCTGGATCGCCACCCCACATGGCGTCATGTGTCATGCCCGCAATGCGGCCATGCGGCACGCCGCGAAACCGACACGATGGATACCTTTGTTGATTCGAGCTGGTACTTCACCCGCTTCACCGCACCTTGGGAAAGCCAGCCGACCGACCCGAAGGTCGCCAGCCACTGGTTGCCTGTCGATCAGTATATCGGCGGCATCGAACACGCGATCCTGCATCTGCTCTACTCCCGCTTCTTTACCCGCGCCATGAAGGCAACCGGCCACGTGGACGTGAAAGAGCCCTTCAAGGGCCTGTTCACGCAGGGCATGGTCGTGCACGAAACCTACCGTCTTGGCGAAGGTCAGAACGGCCAATGGGTCGTGCCTGCCGATATCCGCATCGAGGAAGTCGACGGCACCCGCCGTGCCTTCCTGCTGTCCGGCGGTGACGAAGTTCAGATCGGCTCCATCGAGAAGATGTCGAAGTCGAAGAAGAACGTTGTCGACCCGGACGATATCATCGCATCCTACGGTGCCGATACCGCCCGCTTCTTCGTTCTGTCGGACAGTCCGCCGGACCGTGATGTTATCTGGTCGGAAGCCGGTGTCGAAGGCGCACACCGCTTCGTCCAGCGCGTCTGGCGCATCATCGGCGAGGCAGCGGAAGAGCTGAAGTCGGTCAAGCCTGCTCCGGCCACGCAGGGCGAAGGGCTGGTCGTTTCCAAGGCAGCCCACAAGACGCTGAAGGCCGTTCAGGACGATCTCGACAAGCTCGCCTTCAACAAGGCGATTGCGCGCATCTATGAACTCGTCAATACGCTGGCGGGTCCGTTTGCGGATATCGCAAATGGCGGCAAGCCAGACGATGTGAAGGCTGCGGCCCGTGACGCAGCAGAGATTCTCATTCGCTTGATTGCGCCGATGACGCCGCATCTGGCCGAGGAATGCTGGACGGCGCTGGGCAATGACGGCCTCGTTGCGCAGAGCCCCTGGCCCGTCTTCGTGCCTGCATTGATCGAGGAAAATGACGTCGTCATGCCGGTTCAAATCAACGGCAAGAAGCGTGGCGAATTGACAATCGTGCGCGATGCGGATCAAGATACCGTCAAAGCGGCGGTGATGGAACTGGATGCCGTGAAAACGGCGCTGGCCGGAGCCGAGCCCAAGAAAATCATTGTGGTACCACAAAGGATTGTGAACATTGTTGTCTGATGCCTATTCCAAATGGGGCCGCATAGCAGCCGCAATCTCTGTCGTTCTCTTGACTGGAGCCCTTGCGGGTTGCCAGGTGCGCCCGCTGTATAGCCAGGCATCCGGCACGCGTGAGAAGTTCGAAACCGTAAACTTCACCGCAGCCACTGATCGCGTCACCCAGGAAGTGCGCAACCAGTTGGTATTCCTTGCTTACGGCGGCGCAGGTGCTCCGAAAACCAAGGAATACGAGGTTAAGCTGACCGTCAAATCCAGCGCGACCTCGACGGAAGTCACTGACGATACAAGCCTTTCTGTCAGCAAGAACAATTATGACGGCCCTTATCCCGGCCGTGTCAGCATGACCGGCAAATATGTGATTACCCGTATTTCTGACGGTCAGGTTTTGCGCGCAGCAACCCGCACCGTCACTGCCATGCTCGACCTGCCACAACAGGAATTCGCCAAAATTCGCGCTATCCGAGATGGTGAAAACCGTGCCGCGCGGGAACTGGCGGAAATCATCAGCACGGATATTGCCGCCACGCTTGGCCGCTAAGAACCGGCTGATGACGGAAATCAAGTCCCATGAATTCGAACGCTTCGCCGAAAAACCGGCGGAGCGTTTTCGTGTGTTCGTTCTCTATGGTCCCGATCGTGGATCGGTCTCCGAGCGGGCCTCTCTCATCGCCTCCAAGACAGGCATAGACCCCAACGATGCCTTTGCATCCTTGAAACTGACGGCATCCGATCTGCAAGGCGATCCGGGCCGTTTGCTGGATGAGGTCAACTCCATTGGTCTGTTCGGCGGCGAAAAGCTGGTCTGGGTCAAGGGTGCCGCCAACGAAAAGGCGCTGGTGGACGCGCTGCAAATTCTGTCGGAAACACCACCCGAATCGAGTTTTCTGATCATCGAGGCGGGCGACCTGAAGAAAGGCACCGGCCTTCGCAAGATCGCCGAACCCTCGCGCGCCATTGCCGCCATTCCCTGTTATGCAGACGACGCCCGCGCGCTGAATGCGTTGATCGACCACGAGCTTTCGACCGAACATCTTCGCATCGCCCCCGCCGCCCGCCAGCGCCTGACCGAATCGCTGGGCGGAGACCGCATCGCGTCGCGCAACGAGGTGCGCAAGCTGGCGCTCTACTGCCGTGGCCGTGATGTGATCGAAGAAGATGACGTGTTGGCGATTATCGGAGATGCCAGCGCCGTGTCCGCCGATGATGCCGTAGACGCGATCCTGAAGGGCGACCGCAACGCTTTTTTCCACGCGACCCAGAAAATCATTGCCTCCAAGACGCCGATCTTTCTGGTGCTGCAAGGCTGCCTGCGGCAGTTCCAGTTGCTCGACCAGATGCGCGCCGAAATGGACGACAAGAAGCTGCAGGCCGGTCAGGTCATGCTGACACTGGGGCGTGGCGTCCACTTTCGCCGCAAACCCGTTATCGAAAGAGCGCTGCGGACATGGCAGCCAGCGGCGATTGCCCGTGAGATGAACCGGTTACAGTCGGCCATCCTCCAAAGCCGTCAGCGGCAAAGCCTGGAGGAAAGCGTGGCATTGCTCACTTTGCTCTCAACCACACTGCAATCTGGGCGTGGCAGCTGAGCCAAAACACAAAAAAGCCTCCATGGCGGAAACCGGGAGGCTTTTTAAATTTTGCAAAAATGACGGATCAGTCGCCCTTGCCGGGCTCCGCCGAAAAATACAGATCGAGCTTGCCGTTGACGCCGTCCATTTCCTTGGCTTCCGGCATCGGGTCGCGCTTGATCGTGATATTGGGCCAGATCGCCGCATATTCGGCATTCAGCGTCAGCCACTTGTCGAGGCCTGGCTCTGTATCCGGCTTTATAGCCTCTGCGGGACACTCAGGTTCGCACACACCGCAATCGATGCATTCGTCGGGATTGATCGCCAGAAAATTTTCGCCCTCATAGAAGCAGTCGACAGGGCATACTTCGACACAGTCGGTATATTTACAGCGAATGCAATTATCAGTCACGACATACGTCATGATGGACTCCAGATATGCAGGCCGGGTCATTGGGCTATCGAAACACAAGCCGTCGCCCGGAATTCAGACAGGGCATTTTTGCAAGTGAGGTAATGCCTTTGCTGAGAGATAGCAAGGATAAACGTTTCTGAAAGACCCCGCTATATGAGTGGATTATTCCAATCCATTCAGATGTCTTCAATCAGCGGCCCGCCGTAAAGCCACTATCATTCAAAGCCTTCGCCGCTGTCTGAAATAAACCGGTCGAGCGCACGGCGTTCTTTCTTCGTCGGGCGTCCGCTGCCCGGCTCGCGCATCGCCTGCTCCAGCGGCGTCATGCGGTCTCCCGGTGCTGGCGGCGGGGTCTGGTCGTCGTAGAGAAGCTTGGCTTCCTCGTAAGGACCGCGCCGCTCGCCGGATACCAAAACCACCAGAATTTTGCTTGAACGCTCGAAGGAAAGTTCCAGCCTGTCACCCAGCTTCACCAAGTGACTGGACTGGCGAACGGCGTTGCCGTTGACCCTCACATTGCCGGATAGAATGTAGCTCTGGGCAAGGGAGCGGGATTTGACCATACGGGCGAAGAACAGCCACTTGTCGAGGCGCTGACGGCCTGCATCATGTGGCTGCTGCTTCTCACCCATAACTTACTTCTTTAGCTGGTCCTTCAGAGCAGCGAGCTTGGCGAAAGGCGAATCCGGATCCATCGGCTTCTCCTTGCGTGGAGGCTTGGCTTCGAAACGCTGCTGACCCTGCGGCTTGCCGCCCCGGTCGTTGCGATCAGGCCTGTCCTTGCGCTCGCCACGATCGGGACGATCATTGCGATTGTTGTTGCTGTTGCGGTCTGGACGACCACCGTCACGCTTACGGTCGCCATCACGCTTGCGATCACCCTCGCGAGGTGCACCATCACGCGGCGCAGCCTTGCGGTCTTCGCCACCCTCTGCACGGCGTTCGCCCTGACCACGGTTGCCGGGACGACGGTTATCACTGCGCTGGGTGTCGTTACGACCGCCCGGACGCCACAGCAGAACCGGCTTCGGTTCGGTGACCTCGGCAGGGGCAGCGTCAGCGGACGGCTCCTGCGCCGTCTCGGTGGCTTCAGTCGGTGCGTCCGCTTCTTCCGTTGCCGCAACAGGCGCGTATTCCGCCTTCACGTCAGCAGGCGCTTCCACAGCGGGCGCGTCTTCCGAAAACGTCTCGGCATCAGCGTCGTCATGCGATGCGGTCTCCTCAGATGGTGCAGCGTCGGTTGATGTTTCCGTCTTTGCGGCATCGTTCGTCTGACCAAGGAAGGTCGCAGCGTCTTCGGCGCTCACCTGATCGGCGCGGTAGCCAAGACCTTTAAGAATTTCTTCCATATCATCGAGCGTTGCACCCAGAATGGAAAGCATGGCAGTGGTCGTGGTGAAACGACGTCCGTCGTAGGCGCCTTCCGGACGTGGCTGCGTACCCGGCTTCCACTGCAACAGCGGACGGATAAGGTCGGCCAGGCGTTCCAAAATGTCGATACGCACGGCGCGCTTGCCAAGGAAGCGGAAGCCCGCAAGCTTGTAGAACATGCGGTCATAGCTGGCATCGGTGACGACGGACGTGCGGCCAGCGGCGAGAACAGGAATGAGATCGCCGTAACCGGGCTTGCCCAGACCATCGTTCTTCAGCGCCCACAGCAGCGTTACCAGCTCTGCTGGAGCAGGCTTTAGAAGCGCAGGCAGGAAAACGTGGTAGGCACCGAAGCGAATGCCGTAGCGGCGCATGGAGGCGCGCGCATCCTGATCCAGCGTCTTGACCTCTTCGGTCACATCGCGACGGAACAGAACGCCGAGATTTTCCACGAGCTGGAACGCCAGACCCTTCGCCAGACCCTGAAGGTCTTCGGCACGGGAGATATCGTCCAACGGCTTCAGCACGGTGGCGATCTGGTGGTTCACGAAACGCTCGATGCGGGCAATGGCGTGATCACGCGCATTGCCGCTCAACTGTTCGTCGGCCAGCATGATGACACGTGGCTTCATGATATTGTCGCCAGCTGTCAGACGAGCAACGGGCTCACCCAACCAGCGGACCAGCCCATCAGAGCTCAGCGCGAGATCGCTGTTGCCGCTGGCATGCAGGCGCGCAGCACGCGCCTCATATTCCAACGCAAGCGCCTTCTGCGCTGCGCCTTGCACAGCCTTGGCATCTGGGCCTTCAGCTCCGGCCACCGGTGTAAACCGGAAACCCGCCAATTGGCCGACATGATGTCCTTCAACAAAGACATCACCATTCACACTGATTTCAGCTTCAAGCATCGCATTCTCTCTTAGGCGCCTCATGAGCACAGATGTCCTGCGATCAACAAAGCGTTTCGTCAACCTTTCATGTAAAGCATCGGACAATCGATCTTCGATTTCCCGAGTCTTTTCTTGCCAGTGTGTCGGATCGGCAAGCCATCCTGGGCGGTTTGATACATACGTCCATGTTCTGATCTGCGCAATCCTTGCAGAGAGCGTATCGATCTCACCGTCGGTGCGGTCTGCCCGACGCACCTGTTCGGCCATGAAATCCTCGTTAACGGCACCATGTTTCACGAGGTCGAAATAAAGCGTCGAAATCAAGTCGGCATGCTGTGCCGGCGCGATGCGGCGAAAATCCGGTAAGGCACAGGCCTCCCACAGTTTTTCCACGCGCGCAGCATTGGTGGTTATGTCGACGATCTCAGGGTAACGCGCAAGATGTTCCAGCGCCTGCTGGTCGATTGCCGGCAGCGCACGTGTCAATCCCTGAATGGTCGGAGCCGTATCGAGGCTTGCCCGCAAATTGCCGATAGAAGAATAATCGAAGTTCTTCGTGCGCCATTGCAGCACTTTGACCGAATCGAACTGATGTGATTCGACGCGGTGAACCAACTCGTCATCGAATGGATCGACCTGGCCCGTCACACCAAATGTGCCATCACGAAGGTGGCGACCGGCGCGACCGGCAATCTGCCCCATCTCACCCGCATTCAGATTGCGGAACTGATAGCCGTCGAATTTGCGGTCCTGCGCAAAGGCTACATGGTCGACATCGAGATTGAGACCCATGCCGATGGCATCCGTCGCGACAAGATATTCGACATCGCCGTTCTGATAGAGGCCGACCTGCGCATTGCGTGTACGCGGCGAAAGCGCGCCCAGCACAACAGCCGCCCCGCCCCGCTGGCGGCGCACCAGTTCGGCAATGGCATAGACCTCGTCGGCGGAAAACGCGACGATTGCTGTACGTTGCGGCAGGCGGGTGATTTTCTTCTGTCCGGCATAGAACAATTGCGAAAGCCGGGGCCGCTCCACCATCACGATGCCGGGTAGCAACTTTTCCAGAATGGGCCGCATGGTGGCGGCACCCAGCAGCAGCGTCTGTTCACGCCCGCGAAGATGCAGGATGCGATCGGTAAAGATATGGCCGCGCTCGAGATCTCCGGCCAGCTGCACCTCATCGATGGCCACGAAAGCCGCCGTGGTTTCACGCGGCATGGCTTCAACTGTACAGACGGAATAGGGAGCCTTGGGCGGGGTGATCTTCTCTTCGCCGGTAATCAGCGCCACATTGGGCGCGCCGACTTTTTCCACCAGCCGCGTATAGACTTCACGGGCAAGCAGCCTCAAAGGCAAGCCAATGACACCGCTCCCATAGGCAACCATGCGCTCGATGGCATAATGCGTCTTGCCGGTATTGGTGGGTCCAAGAACGGCCGTAACACCGCGGCCGCTCAAGATCATGGGGCGAGAATTCAACGTACTATCCGTAAGATCGACTGAACTGTTGTTTTAGAACCATTCGGAAACGTTCCGTCCGCCTCTTCCCACCACACATGGCAATCGTGGAGGTCAAAGGCAAGGTGCCAGCACGCGAAAGGCGCTTTCGCCGGGGTTTTTGCCCTGATGACCGTGGCTGGAACATCTTGCGAACGAATCAGCGACGAATCGCTAAAGTTGCGGATTTAGCTTTTGTTCACGGCAACATCTGGCCTGCGACGACGCCACGACCTACCAAATCCTGAATCGACGTGGTGACACTAAAGCGGCTGACCGGCCAGCAATCGCGGCCCACCCTTGTCATTTGTGCCTGCGGCCTGACCAATGAAATAAGACTTGAGTCCCGGAATCCGGTGAACGATTCCCAAACCAAAGTCGCGCGCCACACGAATGGGACCGACATCATTGGAAAACAGCCGGTTCAGCACATCGGTGGTAATGCCCATGCGCACCGTATCGAACCGCCTCCAGGACTGGTAACGCTCCAGCACATTCAGCGAGCCGATATCGAGGCCGAGACGATCCGCCTCGACAATGGTTTCGGCAAGCGCTGCGACATCCTTGAAACCGAGATTGAGTCCCTGACCCGAAATCGGATGAATACCGTGCGCCGCATCACCCGCAAGTGCCAGGCGCGGTGCCACGAAGGCGCGGGCAAGCGTCAGACCCAGCGGAAATGCCCGCCGTGGACCAACCGGCCTGATCGTGCCGAGCTTATGGCCAAAACGGCGCTCCAGCTCTTCCTCGAACACCAGATCATCGGCTGCCACCAATTGGTCGGCGTCAGCAGTGCGTTCCGTCCAGACCAGCGACGAGCGATTGCCCTTGAGCGGCAGAATGGCGAAAGGGCCGGACGGCAGGAAGTGCTCTTCGGCGCATCCATTATGCGGGCGTTCGTGTTCAACGGTCGTGACGATGCCGGACTGATCATAGGCCCAATGCACCGTCTTGATGCCAGCCATATCGCGAAGCGCCGAGCGGACGCCATCGCAGGCAACCAGCAGCCGGGTTTCAAGCGTGGAACTATCAGATAGCGTTATGAGATTGCTGCGTGGCCCGCCCTCAAAGCCGGAAACACTCAAGCCATGGCGAATGGTCACGCCCAGCCGTTCGCACAGCCCGCGCAACGCGCCCACCATGGCGACATTGGGTACCATATGCGCGAAAGGCTGGCCGTCTGCCACATCGCCATCGAAAGTCAGGAAAACCGGGCGGACAGGATCGGAAGTCTTGGAATCCGTCACGATCATCTTGTTGATCGCCTGCGCTTCCGGCAACAATTCATCCCACACGCCGAAAACATCCAGCATCCGCGATGCCGCCGCGATGATGGCGGACGCCCGCATGTCCTTTTTCCAGACATCTTCAGGAGCCGCCTCGATGACCTCGACATTCAGATGTGGCGCGCCCTGTTTGATGGCAACAGCAACGCCAAGTCCGACATATCCGCCGCCTGCAACAACCACATCCAACATCATGACTTCTCCCGCATTCTTGTGAATCTCACAGCCGCACTATAGACCATCACCAAAGGTCTTCCTACAGCCGGAGCATGTCGAAAATGTCGCGCCCTCTCGAAAATACAGCGCCACTGGAAAAACTGATTTCCACGCTCGATCTCGAAAAGCTCGAGGAAAATCTGTTTCGCGGCACAAGCCCGCAGGTTGGCTGGCAGCGTGTTTTCGGCGGCCAGGTCATTGCCCAGGCGCTGATGGCGGCACAGCGCACCGTGGATGACGACCGTTTCGTCCACTCCCTGCATGCCTATTTCATGCGCCCAGGCGATCCCCTGGTGCCGATCATCTATCAGGTCGACCGCATCCGCGATGGTGCCAGTTTCAACACACGGCGCATCGTCGCCATCCAGCATGGTCATGCGATCTTTTCCATGTCGGCTTCATTCCAAATTGATGAGGGGGGCTTCGACCATCAGGCAATGATCCCCAACGTTCCACAGCCGGAACAGTTGATGAGCGAAGACCAGATGCGCGACGCCTTTCTGGCCAAGGCTCCGCCCGCCATCCGCAAATACTGGGAAAACAAGCGCCCGATCGAGATCAGGCCAGTGTCGTTGACGCATTACATCTCGAAGGAAAAGCTCGATCCGCATCAGGACATCTGGGTCAGAGCCGTGGGCAACGTGCCTGATGACAGGCTTTATCAGGCAGCCGTCCTTGCCTATCTCTCCGACATGACGCTGCTCGACACCTCGCTTTACGCACACGGTACGACGATCTTCGACCCCGCCGTTCAGGCCGCGAGTCTCGACCACGCCATGTGGTTTCACCGTCCCTGCAAACTCGATGATTGGCTGCTCTATAGCCAGGACAGCCCCAGTGCTTCAGGTGCGCGTGGATTGACACGGGGCAGCCTGTTTACACGCGATGGCGTGCTGGTTGCGTCCATGGCACAAGAAGGCCTGATCCGCAAAATGGCAAATGATTAATTATTAAGCAATTTTAGAATTTCGCATATTAATTTTGCATGAACAAAGCAAAGCCGTGCCTATTTTACAGACTTATTTATTATAACCCATATTTTTCAATAACTTATAAAATCACCTTCAAACTGGCACACGCCTTGAATGTACGAGACCAGTCGCGGTTGTTGATCGATCAGCGGCAGGAGGGTCGGCTCCATGCCGAGGACAAACAAAGGATGGGAAACCAGATGAAAATTGTGATGGCCATTATCAAGCCGTTCAAGCTGGACGAAGTGCGCGAAGCACTTACCGCTGTCGGCATTCAGGGCCTGACCGTGACCGAGGTCAAGGGTTACGGTCGCCAAAAGGGACACACCGAAATTTATCGCGGCACCGAATACGCGGTCAGCTTTCTTCCCAAATTGAAGATCGAAATCGCTGTTGCCTCCGATCTCGTGGAGAAGGCCGTAGAGGCCATCGCGTCCTCCGCCAAGACAGGACAGATCGGCGACGGCAAGATTTTCGTCTACTCGATTGAACAGGCCGTGCGCATCCGTACCGGCGAAACCAACACAGAAGCGCTTTAAGCTCGGCTGACAGGGGAGTTTTCAAACCATGCAATTCAACAAAATTTCAACACTCGGCCGCCTCGGTGTCGGCGCGGCGGCTCTTCTCGCCCCCGCCATCGCTTTCGCTCAGGACGCAGCACCTGCGGTCGCTGCTGCAACGGCACCCGTTCCTGATAAGGGCGATACCGCCTTCATGTTCCTCGCCACCATCCTCGTTCTCTTCATGATCATTCCTGGTCTTGGACTGTTTTACGGCGGCCTCGTCCGCTCCAAGAACATGCTGTCGGTTCTCATGCAGTGCACGGTCATCGCCGCTTCTGTCATGATCATCTGGGTCGTCTACGGCTATTCCTTCGCCTTTGGCGGTTCTGAAAGCCCGTTCTTCGGCGGCTTCGCCAAGATGTTTCTCTCCGGAGTCACCAAGGACAGCACGGCTGCAACCTTCTCGCAGGGCGTTGTCATTCCTGAATACATCTTCGTGATGTTCCAGATGACCTTTGCTGCCATCACACCGGCGCTGATCATCGGTGCCTTTGCTGAACGCATCAAGTTTTCCGCTTCCGTCCTGTTCTGCATTCTGTGGGTCACCTTCGTTTACTTCCCGATTGCGCACATGGTTTGGGACGCAAAGGGCTATCTCTTCGGTCTCGGCGCGCTCGACTTCGCTGGCGGCACGGTCGTTCACATCAACGCCGGTGTTGCCGGTCTGATCGGTGCAATCATGGTCGGCAAGCGCACAGGCTTCGGCAAAGACATGATGGCCCCACACTCCATGACCCTGACCTATGTCGGTGCAGCCATGCTCTGGGTTGGCTGGTTCGGCTTCAACGCCGGTTCCAACCTCGAAGCCTCCAGCGGCGCGATGCTTGCAACCGTCAACACCTTTGTCGCAACGGCAGCAGCCGTCCTGTCGTGGTGCTTGGTTGAAAGCTTCACACGCGGAAAAGCATCCATGCTGGGTGCAGCATCCGGCATGATCGCCGGTCTGGTTGCCATCACACCGGCAGCTGGTATCGTCGGCCCAATGGGCGCCATCGTCATGGGCGCGATCGTATCGCCACTGTGCTACTTCTTCGTCTCCGTCGTGAAGAACAAGTTCGGCTATGACGATACGGCAGACGTCTTCGGCGTCCACGGCGTTGGCGGCATCTTCGGCGCTCTCGCAACCGGCATCTTCGCAAGCGCATCGCTCGGCGGCGTCGGTTATGCTGGCGAACAGACGATGAGCGGCCAGTTCCTGGTTCAGGTACAGGCTGTCGTCGTGACGCTGTTGTGGACCGGTATCGGCTCTGCGATCCTCTACAAGGTCGTCGATCTCATCGTCGGTCTGCGCGTGTCCGTCGAAGCCGAACGCGAAGGTCTCGACCTCGCATCGCACGGCGAAGCGGCTTACCACTCCTAAGAAAAAGATGCGTAGGCCGGTCACGGCTCAAGCATCATCCAAACGAAAGCCCGGCTTTTGCCGGGCTTTTACTGTTTTAAAAGCCATTGGTTACAACTGATTTTGCATGGTTAATGCCATATTAACCACCCACCCGCTATTTTGCCCTGTCATCCCGTCTGCGCCACCTTTGGCCGGACTTCGGAAGCAACGAAAAAACGACAGGTTCAGCATATGGACAGAGTGACGTCTCCGACTTTCAATGGTCGCGATAACCGCTTCGTACTGACGGCATTCGTGGTGCGCCAGATCATGGCCCTGTGTGGCTTTGCAGTGCTGGCGGCGCTGGGGCTCGGCATCACCGCACTGGCCACCTGGAACGTCGCTGACCCCAGCCTGTCCTACGCCACCGGCATCGAGCCCACGAACCTTCTCGGCCATAGCGGCGCGATCTTTGCCGATATCATGATGCAGTTTCTCGGCCTGTCCGCGCTGATCGCCATGCTGCCTATCCTTGCATGGGCGTTCGCGTTGATCTCGGGCCGAAATTTCAACCGCATTCCCGCCCGCCTCGTCGCGTGGATCAGCGGTGCTTTTATCGCTTCGGCCTCTCTCGGCTGCTTTCCAGCACCTTTGACTTGGCCGCTCCCCAATGGCATCGGCGGCGTTATCGGCGATATGATCCTCCGCTTTCCGGCCCTGTTCATCGGCGCTTACCCCACCGGCACCTTCGCCACCGTTCTCGGCGTCATTTTCGCCCTTCCCGCAGCCTGGCTCATGCTGTTCGCCTCCGGCCTGCTCGGCGCACCTGACGATGCCGAAGAGGTTTTCGTCCCCCAGGCGTCCGCAACCAGCAAGGCCCGCAAGGTCGAGGAACTGGATGAGGAAGAAGAGGATGGTGACGGCTTCTTCGCCAACCTGCTCGCCTTCGGCGCAATCGCCCACTATTGGTACATCACCCAGGCCCGTTTCCGCCGTCTGTTCGGCGTGAAGCCGAAGTCGATGCGCAATGAATTCGAGCAGCCCTACGACTTCAACGACTACGAGTTCGGCACGCTGAACGAGCCATCGCGTCTGAAAACGGCCATCAACAGGCTGGACCGCGCCGATCCTTCCTTCGAGGAACGCGCTGAAGCCCGCGCCCGCATCGACGTGTCCCCACCGCCGATTTCGATGGGTGACGAAGACGACGACAGCCTGCCCGCTGGCGTCCTCTCCGGTGACACCCAGTTTTCCGCCCGCCCACCTGCAGGCCAGACCCGCATCACCCCGCCATCCGCTCGCCCCAAGCCCAGTGAGCGCCTTGCCCGCGATGCGCAGCCATCTTTCATCGCCAGAGATGGTTTCCAGCTTCCCTCGGTCCACCTTCTGGCGGAGCCCAAAAGCGTCGTGCGTGACAGCACGTTGAACGCGGATGTTCTCGAACAGAATGCCCGCAGACTGGAAGGCGTGCTTGAAGACTTCGGCGTTAAGGGCGAGATCATCCATGTCCGCCCCGGCCCTGTCGTGACCATGTATGAGCTCGAACCGGCACCGGGCATCAAGTCGTCGCGTGTCATCGGCCTTGCCGACGATATCGCCCGCTCCATGAGCGCGATCGCCGCCCGCGTCGCCGTCGTGCCGGGTCGCAATGCCATCGGTATCGAATTGCCCAACAAGGTGCGCGAAACCGTCTATCTGCGCGAACTCGTAGCGTCGCGTGATTTCGAAAACAACAAAGCCAAACTTCCCATGGCACTCGGCAAGACCATCGGCGGTGAAGCCGTCATCGCCGATCTGGCCAAGATGCCACATCTACTGGTCGCCGGTACGACGGGTTCGGGTAAATCCGTGGCGATCAACACCATGATCCTGTCGCTGCTCTATCGCATGACGCCGGAACAGTGCCGCCTGATTATGATCGACCCGAAAATGCTGGAACTCTCCGTTTATGACGGCATTCCGCACCTGCTCTCCCCTGTCGTCACCGATCCAAAAAAAGCCGTCGTCGCGCTGAAATGGACCGTGCGCGAGATGGAAGAGCGCTACAAGAAGATGTCGAAGATCGGTGTGCGCAACATCGATGGCTTCAACACCCGCGTTCAGCAGGCGCTTGACAAGGGCGAGGTGCTGACCCGCACCGTCCAGACAGGTTTCGACCGCCAGACAGGCGAAGCCATGTACGAAACCGAAGAATTCGATCTGAAGCCCCTGCCCTACATCGTCGTCATCATCGATGAAATGGCCGACCTGATGATGGTTGCCGGCAAGGACATCGAAGGTGCCGTGCAGCGCTTGGCGCAGATGGCGCGTGCCGCTGGCATCCACGTCATCATGGCCACGCAGCGCCCGTCCGTGGACGTCATCACCGGCACCATCAAGGCCAACTTCCCGACGCGTATTTCCTTCCAGGTCACGTCCAAGATCGACAGCCGCACCATCCTGGGCGAACAGGGTGGCGAGCAGCTGCTCGGCATGGGCGACATGCTTTACATGGCGGGTGGCGGTCGCATCCAGCGCGTTCACGGCCCCTTCGTTGCCGATAACGAGGTCGAAGAGATCGTGTCCTATCTCAAGACGCAAGGCTCGCCGGATTACCTCGAAGCCGTCACCGAAGACGATGACGAAGAGGATGGCGGCGGTCCGGCAGGCACCGGCAATCTGGCCGAGTCCGAGGACCCTTACGATCAGGCGGTTGCCGTTGTGCTGCGGGATGGCAAGGCATCGACATCCTATGTCCAGCGCCGCCTCGGCATCGGTTACAACCGCGCCGCCTCGCTCATCGAGCGCATGGAGCAGGAAGGCATCATCGGCCCCGCCAACCACGCAGGAAAACGCGAAATTCTGGTGCCGACCGAACAGGACTGATGCGGCATCAAACCCACATTCCCTCATTCCTGTGCTCGTCACAGGAATCTAGCCAGCCCAAGTCTTTGGGCTGAAAAGACTCTTCTCGACGCGCAGACACGCGTCGACTGGGTTTCTGTTATAAGCACAGGAATTAGGGTGCGGAGTATTCAGCAACCAAGGCGCGTTGTTGGCGTTATAGCAGTGCATTATGTCATGAAGCCGCCGCGTTTTTTCGGCATATGGAATGCGATGAAGGAGAAAAGAATGAAGAAGAATATTCCGGTCGTTTCCGCGCAGTCCCTTAGCCTTGAAGGCAATATGACGCGCCGTGGTGTCATGACCCTATTTTCCGCGACAGCTGCGGTGGCCGCTCTCCAGCCCTTCGCCGCGTTTGCGCAAGCCGATGCGGCCGCTCAGAAGATTGCCAGCCACTTCTCTTCCGTCAAAACCATGATGGGAGAATTCGTGCAGTTCGGCCCGCGCGGCGAGCAGACGGGCGGCAAGTTTTACATCGCCCGCCCCGGCAAACTCCGCTTCAATTATGAAGACCCATCGCCGATGCGCGTCATCTCCGATGGCAAGAATGTCGTGATCGGTAACAACAAGCTGAAGACCTGGGATCTCTATCCGCTGTCGAAGACACCGCTGAGCCTGCTTTTGTCCGACAAGATCGATCTGGGCAACCAGAAGGTCCGCGACGTCAAGCAGGAATCTGATCTGACAACCATCGTGCTCGGCGACAAGAGCGTTTTTGGCGATTCGACCATCACGCTGATGTTCGACCCAAAAACCTTCGATCTGCGCCAGTGGACCACTACGGATGCGCAGAACAAGGACACGACGGTCATGATCTTCAACGTACAGACCGGCATGGCACTGGACGATAAGGTCTTTGCCATCAATTACGAGGAAGTCCGTGGACGCGGTTGAGAAAAGGATTTCCGTTTTCGGCCTGATGTAATAAGCCTGCCTCCACCTTTCCCCGAAGGACGAACGGAGCGCAGGCATGACTTTTTCAGTAACCACCTGGAACATTAACTCGGTGCGGCTGCGCATGCCGCTGGTCGAGCAGTTTCTCGTGCGTTACAAGCCCGATGTCCTCTGCCTGCAGGAAACGAAATGCCCCAATGGCGAGTTTCCGCTGAAGCCTCTCAAGGCACTGGGTTACGAACACATCATCATTCATGGTCAGAAGGGCTATCACGGCGTTGCCATAGCCTCGAAACTGCCTTTGACCGAAGACCACAGGCAGGATTACTGCGGCATTGGTGATGCGCGCCACATCTCAGGCATCATCCAGGTCGGCTCGCGCAAAATTCGCCTGCACAATTTCTATGTTCCCGCAGGCGGTGACGAACCGGATCGCTCGATCAACCCGAAATTCGGCCACAAGCTGGATTTCATCGAGGAAATGAAAGCACTGAGCGCCGATGGCGTTCCCGGCACATCCTCCATCCTCGTCGGTGACCTGAATATCGCGCCACTTGAAAACGACGTCTGGTCGCACAAGCAACTGCTGAAAATCGTCAGCCACACGCCCGTCGAAACGGACGGCATGCTGGAGATCATGAAGAAGGGCAACTGGCTCGACCTGATGCGCCTGAACGTGCCGGAAACCGAAAAAATCTACACCTGGTGGAGCTACCGCGCCAAGGACTGGGAAGCCGCCAATCGCGGCCGCCGCCTCGACCACATCTGGTCCTCGCAAGACCTCGGACCATCGCTGGACCGAATCGAAATCCTCCGCGAAGCCCGCGGCTGGAACCGCCCATCCGACCACGTTCCTGTTACCGCGCATTTCAAGTTTTAAAAGCTGCCATCAAACCCGCATCACCCTCATTCCTGTGCTTGTCACAGGAATCCAGTCTACGCGCGTCTGCGCGACGGAAAGACTCCACAAAGCCCAAGGACTTGGGCCAGCTAGTTTCCTGTGACAAGCACAGGAACGATAATGAATGCGGGTTTGGGGGCATCCAGAACGGACGGCTCTGGAATCGCCAATCCATCGTCAATCATGCCTTGGATATGCAGGGAGAGAGCTTCTTCCGCCATGTGGTGAGCATCATCAAGATCATTGAAAGACGTCACAACACCTGGAAAATCAGGAAAGGAAATGCCGTAATCGCTGTCAGCGTCCTTATGGATCAGTCCGATATAGTTTCGCCTGATCATGCTATTCGTTCCCTGCCAGATTGCCAAGAATGCTGGGCAGCATCACGAAAACCGCCCCTGAAGCGCCGTCGCTCCTGCTGAAAGCGCTGCGATATTATCTCTAATCCGCGTCATGACCACATCCGCCACGTTGGGAAACTCTTCGATCATGCGATGGAAGAGAATGCGGGTGATGCGGATGACCTCTGAATCCTCCGAGGCCACGGCGGTATATTTGCGCTCGCACAGGGTGAAAAGCGCCAGTTCGGACAACATCGTGCCTGCCGTTGGCGTTGCCTGAAGCTCGGCTTTGCCGCTCCGCCCGGTGCTATAGAGATGAAAGCCGCCACGCGCGATCACGAAAGCGCATTCAGAGGGCGAATGCTCGCGAAACAGTGCCTGCCCCTGCGCAATCTTGCGGCGCTCGGCACCGAACGCGATCAGGCGCAACTGGTCGTCGCTCAACCCCTGAAACAGAGGCACCTGCGCCAAAAGCTGGATATCGTCGTTCAGTGCCATCTGGTTCGAAGCCCCGGGAGCATAAGGAATGATCGGTTTTCGAACAACGGCGCGGTCATGACAAGCCCGCGCCGCCAGAATTGTGCTTACGGCACAATCTTGTAGCCACCATTCTCCGTCACCAGAAGCTCCGCGTTCGACGGGTCACGCTCAATCTTCTGGCGCAAACGGTAGACGTGGGTTTCGAGCGTGTGTGTGGTGACGCCGGAATTATAGCCCCAGACCTCTTCCAGCAGCACATCACGCGTCACAACGGCGCTGCCAGCGCGGTAGAGATAGCGGATGATCGCCGCTTCCTTTTCCGTCAGACGGATTTTTTTGCCGTCTTCGGTGGTCAGCAGCTTCTGGCTTGGCTTGAACTGGTAGGGACCAACGGTAAACACCGCGTCTTCGCTCTGCTCATACTGACGAAGCTGCGCACGAACGCGCGCCAGAAGCACGGCGAAGCGGAACGGTTTCGTCACATAATCGTTGGCACCAGCCTCTAGACCAAGGATCGTATCGGAATCCGTATCATGGCCGGTCAGCATGATGATGGGGGCTTTGAAGCCGTTTTTGCGCATCAGCTTCACGGCCTCGCGCCCATCCATATCTGGCAGACCGACATCCATGATCAGCAGATCTACCTGTGTGGATTTCGCTGTCTGGATTGCGTGATTGGCGTTGGCACCTGTGAGAAGATTGAACTCCTCATAGGGAGACAATTGCTCGGCAAGTGTCTCGCGAAGGTCGTCATCGTCATCCACAAGGAGAAGTGTACGGGCCGTCATGGGATATCTCAGCCTTTCATTGTATAGTAAAACATGCCTCGCAAAACTGATTGCTTATTTTGCAGGAATGACATGCCTTTCGCTTTAGTGAGCCAATTCAGCGGTTTGCGGCCGCTACGTCAACCCTTCGTCATCAGAATAGGCGGAGCTATGAGGTCACGTTGGCTCACCTGCAAAGCAAAATCTCGTGAGAACGATGCTCAAGAACACACAAAATCAGCCAAAACCTTCTGCGAAACTCATCGTTCGCGCCGCACCGCGCCATAAAAGCCGCGCCATCGTCCAGCTTGGCCACCTGACATTCCAGGCCGCGATTGGTCGCAATGGACGCACGGCCATCAAGCGAGAGGGCGACGGAAAAACCCCAATTACCACCATGCCGATGCTATATGGTTTTCAGCGTGGCGAAAGAATTGGTGCCTTGAAAACACCGCTGGCGATGTATCGCACGCGCGCCAATATGCTGTGGTGCGACGCACCCACGGACCCAAATTACAATCGCCCGACAAAAGCGCCCTTCAAGCCAAGCCACGAAGAGCTGCAACGTCAGGATGGTCTCTACGATGTCTGTCTCGTGCTGGACTGGAATATCACATCACGCCGCCGCAATCTGGGCTCTGCCATTTTCATGCACATGATCCGCCCGGACTATGAGCCAACCGCCGGATGCGTGGCGCTCCACCCTCGCGACATGCGCCGCATTTTGCCGTTTCTGCGCAAGGGCAGAAAGATTACGGTCCTGTAGGACAGGCCGAGAACCGTCACTGTTCCCGGCCTGGTCTCAACTCACTTCCACTCACGAATATCCACGAAATGACCAGCCACCGCCGCCGCCGCCGCCATGGCGGGCGAAACGAGATGCGTGCGGCTCTTGTAGCCCTGACGTCCCTCGAAGTTGCGGTTGGAAGTGGACGCACAGCGCTCACCGGGGGCCAGACGGTCATCATTCATGGCAAGGCACATGGAGCAGCCCGGCTCGCGCCACTCGAAGCCAGCGTCGAGGAAAATCTTGTCGAGACCTTCCTGTTCAGCCTGCTCTTTCACGAGGCCGGAACCGGGAACGATCATGGCCGACACCGTCGGCGCAACCTTGCGGCCCTCGACAACCTTGGCGGCAGCGCGCAAATCCTCGATGCGGCCATTGGTGCAAGAACCGATGAAGACGCGGTCGATGGCGATGTCCGTCATCTTCGTTCCCGGCGTCAGGCCCATATATTCCAGAGCGCGCTGCTTGGAATTGCGCTTGTTCTCATCTTCGATCGTTGCCGGATCAGGCACTTCGCCCTGCACGGATACGACGTCTTCCGGAGATGAACCCCAGGATACGATCGGCGGCAGGTTGGCGGCGTTCAGCACGACGACCTTGTCGTAATGCGCACCTTCGTCGGACTTCAGCGTCTTCCAATAGGCAATCGCCTGTTCCAGAACCTCACCCTTAGGCGAACGCGGCTTGTCCTTGATATAATCGAACGTCGTCTCGTCGGGTGCGACCAGACCGGCACGCGCGCCACCTTCAATGGTCATGTTGCAGACCGTCATGCGGCCTTCCATCGACAGCGAACGGATCGCCTCACCGGCAAACTCGATGACGTGGCCCGTACCGCCTGCCGTGCCGATTTCGCCGATGATGGCAAGGATGATGTCCTTGGCCGTCACGCCATCCGGAACCTTACCATCCACACGCACCAGCATGTTCTTGGCCTTCTTCTGGATCAGCGTCTGCGTCGCCAGAACGTGCTCGACTTCCGATGTGCCGATACCATGCGCCAAAGCGCCAAACGCGCCATGCGTAGACGTATGGCTGTCACCACAGACGATCGTCATGCCCGGCAGCGTAAACCCCTGCTCCGGGCCTACAATGTGGACGATGCCCTGGCGCTTGTCGCGCTCGGAATAATATTCGACACCGAATTCCGCAGCGTTCTGGGCCAAGGCTTCGACCTGAATCCGGCTTTCCTCGTTCTTGATACCCTCAAGACGATCCGCCGTGGTGGGAACATTGTGGTCGACCACAGCCAGCGTGCGGGTTGGGGAATGAACGGGACGACCGGCCAGGCGCAGACCCTCGAAGGCCTGCGGGCTCGTCACCTCATGCACGAGGTGACGGTCGATGTAGAGAAGACAGGTTCCGTCCGGGTCGCGATTGACGACGTGATCATCCCAGATTTTATCATAGAGGGTGCGAGGTGCGCTCATGGCTGTATCCATCGGATTTTGAATAAGGAAATTGGGTTCGCAGCAAAAACTGACAGTCTCTTTAAAAGAGCTATCAGGCGAACGTAAGTCGGCCGCCGAACGCGCCGGAAATGCGCGCAAAGAACCGTGCCGGCAGACGCTTGTGGTCCTGCAACACGAAAATGTTTTGCGCGAGACATCCGAATTTCGATCCCATGCCTCTCTCATAGCAGATCGGCTTTTCCACGGCAATATTGCCTTTTGGAGCGAAACGAACCCGCCGAACATCCCTATAAGTTTTCAACCGAGGGATATAATGGCCGTTTCATGCGTTAGGCTCTGCCACAACCATATCACGACGCAATAACGCCGCCGTGAAGGGGGAGGGCAATGATCAGGGCATAACTGCATTTCTGCAGGGAGAGGGAGGATACGTTTTGGTATCTGAAAAGGCACTCATTTCAAAAATCACATGGCGACTCATGCCATTTTTGGGGCTTCTATACCTTATCGCCTATATCGACCGGCAAAATGTCAGCTTCGCCAAGCTGCAAATGGTCGGCGATCTCGGTTTGAGCGAATACGCCTATGGCCTAGGCGCATCGCTGTTCTTCATTGGCTATTTCATCTTCGAAGTGCCCAGCAACCTGTTGCTGACCCGCTTCGGTGCCAGCCGTTGGTTTGCCCGCATCATCATCTCCTGGGGACTTGTGACGATTGCGCTGGCCTTCACCAGCAGCCAGACGATGTTCTACATCCTGCGCTTCCTGCTGGGTGCCTGTGAAGCAGGCTTCTTCCCCGGCGTTCTCTATCTCCTGACCATCTGGTTCCCGCGGGATTATCGCGGCCGCATGGTCGGCCTGTTCATGATCTTCAGCGCACTTGCCAATGCCATCGGCGCACCACTGGGCGGCATGCTGCTGGATCTCGACGGCGTCATGGGTCTTGCAGGCTGGGAATGGGTGTTCCTTGCCACCGGCGTTCCCGCTGTCATTGCCGGCATTTTCACCATCTTCTATCTGGACGACACGCCTGAGAAGGCAAAGTTCCTGACCCAGGATGAGAAGGACTGGCTGAACAAGAAGATCGCCTCGGAAAACTCCCACATGGAAGAACATGCCGAAAACGGCTTCCGGGCACTGATCAACAAGCAGGTGCTGTTCATGTCGCTGTGCTTCGTCGGCTTCCCGCTGGCGGCTTACGGCCTCAGCTACTGGCTACCGACCATCGTCAAGAGCTTTGGCGTGTCCAACACCACCAATGGCTTCATCAACATTATCCCGTGGATCGGCGTGGCCGTTGCGCTGTACGTCGTTCCGGCAGCAGCGGACCGGTCAGAAAGCAAAATCCCCTATATCGTTGGCCCCGCTTTCATCGGCGCGTTCTGCCTGTTGATGTCGGCACTTGTGACCACACCGGTCCTGCAATTCGCTTTCCTGTGCGTTGCAGCAGCAGGCATCTTCGCGGGTCAGCCCGTGTTCTGGAGCCTGCCCGGCCGCTTCCTCAAGGGTGCCGGTGCTGCAGCCGGTCTTGCCGCTATCAACTCGGTCGGCAATCTCGGTGGTTTCGTCGCGCAGAACGTCGTGCCATGGATCAAGGACGAAACCGGCAGCACCATCGCCCCGATGTTCTTCCTGTCCGCCTGCCTGGCGGTGGCCGGTGTCCTCGTCATCATCGCCGGTCGCATGATTGCGGCGCAGGCCAACAAGCAGGCCGACGTCCGCGCCTGACCCTTCTTTCCGCCGCTGGTTCCCTGCACGTTACCAGCGGCGGAAAAACTGCCTCCTTTCGGCACCGTTCTCCACGTCCTATGGTTCGCGCATCCACCGCCGCGCCGTTCAGGAGAACATCATGATCCGCCTCATCAGAAACATCGCACTTGGCTGCGCCCTTGCACTGCCAGCATTCTCGCTTGCCACCCTGCCGGCCCACGCCCAGGAAGCCGTGGTCAAGGCTCCCGATGCCGAAGCCCTCTTCACCAGCCCTGATCCAAAGCTCAACGCCAACAAGCAGGTGACCTACAAGATCATCCGCGATCTGCTGGAAGCGGGCCACTGGGACAAGGCCGATCAATATCTGACCGAGCGTTATATTCAGCACAATCCCAACGCCGCATCGGGCCGCGCCGGCGTTATCACGTTCTTCACCGAAGTGCTGAAAGTCCCGAAAAAGCCGATCCCTGATAAAATCAGCTCACCCGTCGCCTTCGTTACGGCAGAAGGCGATCTCGTCACGGTCGGTTTCGTGCATGAGGTCAAGGACCCAAAAGACCCCGCCAAGACCTATACGACGACATGGTTCGACACATGGCGCTTCGTGGATGGCAAGGCGGACGAACATTGGGACTCAGCGCTGAAAGGTCAATAAACCCTACCCACGCGGACTGCGGCGCAAGGATTTTTCCACGCGCCGCAACACCAGCGATAGCCCCAGCGTCAGAATGAGGTAGATATAGGCGACAATGGAATAGGTTTCGAAAAACCGGAACGACCCCGCCGCATAGACCTTGCCCAGTTGCGTGATATCCATCACCCCCAGCACAGAGACCAGCGAACTGTCCTTGACCATCGAGACGAAATCGTTCGAGAGCGGCGGAAAGATCGTGCGGATCGCCTGCGGAAAAATCACCAGCCGAAAACGCTGGTAGCGGTTGAGGCCCAACGCCTTGGCCGCCTCGATCTGCCCTTCATCCACCGCCTCGATACCTGCCCTAAAAATTTCCGCGATAAACGCAGCATAACAAATCGTCAGCGCCAGAATGGCCCGCCATGTCAGCGAAAAATCCCGCACCAGCATCGCCTCCACCAATCCGGCCTGAATGAGCGGCGTGATCATCCAGTTGAACAGGCTGACGACGGCAGGTGCACCGACGAACGCGATGTAGAACAGCACGACAAGAACGGGAATGCCCCTCACCGTCTCAATGTAGAAACGGGACATCTGGCGCAGAACGATGCTGTCAGCCATACCCATGATGGCAATCACCAGCCCCCACAGCGAGGCCAACGCAAACGCCACCAGCGTCACTGATACCGTCATGCCGATGCCCGTGATGACGGTGGAAAACACCTGCGCATAGATGCCGTTGATCGCAATCACGACGGCCAGCACCAGCCCTATGCACACAAGCGCCACCAGCCACCACGGAAAATCATCCGCCGTGGGGGATTTGCGCCGAGGGCTCAAGCCACTGTCTTTCGGTTATCGCTATGCAAAGGCTTACTGGCCAAGTTTGTAGTCCAGAAACCACTTCTTATCGAGCTTCGCAAACGTGCCATCGGCCTTCAGCGCGGCAATCGCCGCATTCACGGGTGCCACCAGATCGGACCTCTTCTTGAAGATAAAGCCGAAATCATCGCCACCAAGGGGACCGCCGATCAATTTCAGCGCGCCGCCGGACGCATCGACATAACCCTTGCCCGCCACGCCATCCGTCAGCACCAGATCGACATCGCCGGTCTTCAGCGCCTGCACGGTCGCGCCAAAGGTTTCCATCAGCTTCACACGCGGGTTCTGCTCGTTTCCGTCAAGCACGTCATAGACAACGGTATAAAACGGCGTCGTACCCGCCTGCGCACCCACCAGCCCCTTGTCGAAGGCGGCAAAGCTCTTGGCATCAGTAAACCGCGTCTCATCGGCACGCACCAGCATGAACATTTCCGAGCGCATATAGGGATCGGAGAAATCCACCTTTTCCTTGCGCTCGTCCTTGATGCTGATGCCGGTCATGCCGATGTCGTATTGCCCGTCTGACACCGCCTGGATCATCGCATCCCAGGATGTGTTCTGGTACTCGACCATAAAATTCAACCGCTTGGCAATCTCGCCCATCGCATCATACTCCCAACCGATGGCGTTGCCGGATTTGGGATCAACGAATTGCAGCGGCGGATAGGCATTTTCGGTAACGACGACAACCGTCTTGCCTTTGAGGTCCGGCAGGTCGGCGGCAACGGAAATGACAGGCGAAATAAGCGTTGCGGCAATGGCGATGAAAAAAGAGCGTCTGAGCAATGTGATGTCTCCTGCTGGCATTGCGGGAAAATGACACGGTTTGAAGTGTGAGGGCAAGAGCGCATTGGATGGTGGTGGGTGTGGCTTACCCCCCTCTGCCCTGCCGGGCATCTCCCCCTCACGGGGGGAGATCGACTCGCGGCTATGTCCCGCACATCTCAAACGCTACGGATAGAGTGGTGAGCATTCGTCTTGCCGATCTCCCTCCTTGTGGGGGAGATGTCCGGCAGGACAGAGGGGGGTAAGCCCCACCCACCGCCTTATACCGACTAGCACACATCCAAAAAGAAAAGGCGGCCCGAAGACCGCCTTTGTCAAAATTCCCGAAAAACGGAAAAGCTTATTCAGCTGCGCCTTCGGCAGGCTTTGCAGCCTCTTCAGCGGCCTTCTCTGCTGCGGCTTCTTCGGCTGCCTTGGCTTCAGCAGCTTCTGCTGCGGCCTTTTCAGCGGCCAGAGCCTGTGCTGCTGCAACCTTTTCAGCTTCGATGCGTGCCTTTTCTTCTGCAGCAGCCTGACGCTCAGCGTCGTTAAGCTTGCGAGCGCGAACGCCCGTGTCTTCAACGATACGAGCAGACTTACCGCGACGGTCGCGCAGGTAGTACAGCTTGGCGCGACGAACCTTACCGCGACGAACGATTTCAACGCCTTCAACCAGTGGCGAGTAAACCGGGAATACGCGCTCTACGCCTTCGCCGTAAGAAATCTTGCGAACGGTGAAGCTCTCGTTGATGCCGCCGCCGGAACGGGCGATAACGACGCCTTCGTAAGCCTGTACACGGGTACGTGTACCTTCCGTTACGCGCACGTTGACGCGAACGGTGTCACCTGGAGAAAATTCTGGAAGCGTACGCTTCGCTTCGATCTTGGCAGCCTGTTCGGCTTCCAGCTGTTCGATAATGTTGGTCATATTAACCTCTGAGTTCTTCTGAAACAGCCAGAGCGCTCAACTGTCATCCCTTGAAACCAAGTCTCAGGACCATGCCTTGCGGCAGGAGCGGGTTCACCATTCTTTGCTTGCGGTTAAAGGGGTAAACCCCAGTTCCACGCGGGCCATTACAGCAAGACGACGCATTTGTCATCCCTTTTGCAAGATTATTTTGTCGGTCACGACCGAATTGTCGGCAGTCATTTCAACGGATATGGAGTGATCGGGGCGCAAAATGCGCCGGGAGGGGCCATGTCTTTGTTCATCATTCTGCTGCTGCTTGCCAGCGGCTTTCTGTCCGGTGCGGTCAATGCCATCGCAGGCGGTGGCACCTTTCTGACCTTCGGGGCCATGACGATTGCCGGTATCGCGCCGATTTCGGCCAACGCCACCTCATCCATCGTGCAATTTCCCGGCTATGTCACGTCGGTCATCGCCTATTGGCCCGAAATCCGCGCCCACTGGAAAGGCGCGATCTTTCTGGCCCTGCTGTCCATCGCCGGATCCACCGCCGGTGCGCTCTTGCTTCTGTCGCTGGACAACCCGGCCTTTCGCCAGCTCGTGCCCTGGCTCCTACTCGCCGCCACACTTTTGTTTGCCTTGGGGCCATGGCTGCGCCCCCGCACGAATGCGCAACGCTCGCCCGGCAATGCCGCAAGCCTCATCGGCCAGTTCTTCACCTCGATCTATGGCGGCTTTTTCGGCGCTGGCATGGGCATCATGATGCTGGCCGTGCTGGGCCTGACGGCTGGTGGCACCTATCACCACCTCAACGCGCTGAAAAACCTGCTCGCGGTGGTCATAGCGGCCGTCGCTATCGTCGTCTTCGTCGGCGGTGGTGTCGTCGCGTGGCCTGCCGCGCTGATCATGATCCCGGCATCCGCCATCGGCGGTTATAGCGGCGTCTATATCGCACGCCGCGTATCGCAATGGATCATCCGCGCCTTGGTAATCTCGGTCGGCCTATTGCTATCGGTCTATTACTTCGTCTCGACCTGAACTGGCTTCACCAGAAGATCGGGACGGCGCTCCTTCGTCAGCGCCAGCGCCTGCTCGTTACGCCATTTTTCGATGGCCTTGTGGTTGCCGGAGGTCAGAACCGCTGGAATCTCACGCTCTTCCCACACTTGCGGGCGAGTATAATGCGGATGCTCCAGCAATCCGCCTTCGAAGCTCTCATGCACGCCCGAAAGGTCATTGCCCATCACACCGGGCAGAATGCGCACCACAGCATCCAAAAGCGTCAGCGCCGCCGGTTCGCCTCCGGAGAGAATATAGTCGCCGATACTGACTTCCTCGAGCTCACGGGCATCGATCACCCGCTGGTCCACGCCCTCGAAACGACCGCAGATGATGATGACGCCATCGCCAGCGGCAATCTCGCGAACCCGCTCTTGGCGCAGCGGCTTGCCCCGTGGGCTCATCAGCAGCCGCGGACGCTTGTCATCTTCCGAGACCGCATCGATGGCTGCCGCCAGCACATCGGGTTTCAGCACCATGCCAGCACCGCCGCCAGCTGGCGTGTCATCCACGCTGCGGTGCTTGTCGGTCGCGAAGTCGCGGATTTGCACCGGCTCGATTTGCCACTGCCCACGCTCCAGCGCCCGGCCCGCCAGCGAATGGCCCAAATGCCCCGGAAACATGTCCGGGTAAAGCGTCAGCACGGTTGCTTTGAATGTCATGTTTATTTTTTCTTGCCGAAGATCGGATGATCCGGGTCGTCCTTTCCGTCCTCAGGGTTGTCGATCAGGCCGGCAGCCAGGGGATCGATCAGGATTTTCCCGCCTTCAAGGTCGATTTCCAGAACCGCAGCTTCGGAAAAGGGAATGAGCGTTGGACGACGGCCAGCGCCTTTCAGCTCCAGCAGATCGCCCGCGCCGAAATCATGGACAGCGGCGACGGAGCCGTAGCTCTTGCCCTCGGCGTCGACGGCCTCAAGCCCTTCCAGATCGGTATAATAGAACTCATCTTCGTCTAGATCGTCGTCGGGCAGATTGTCACGCTCGATGAACAGTTCCAGCCCGTTCAGAGCTTCCGCCGCATTGCGGTCGTTGACGCCGCGAAAGCGCACGATGACCACGGTCTTGGCCTCGCGAATTTCGAGAATTTCGAACACCCGGCCATCGGCAGTAATCAGGTTGCCATATTCTCCCAATGCGGTCGGTTCATCCGTGAAAGAGCTGACCCGCACTTCGCCACGCAGTCCCTGCGCCGCGCCAATCTTGGCCATGAGAATGGGGTTTTCCAGCTTTGCCATCGGTCGTCCGTTTCGGTGTTCGTCTTTGAAAATCTATGTACGGCATGTTGCCGTCAAAATAAACATAAACGGGTGGCGCGGAAATCCACGCCACCCGTTCAAATCGTGCAAACCGGACTTATTCGGCAGCAGATGCTTCTGCGGCAGCAGCAGCAGCGTCATCGGCCTTCTGCTTCTTCTCGGCAGTGCGCTCGACTGCCTTCTTGCCTGGCTTTGCCTTTTCAGGATTGTTGCGGGCGTCGCGCGTTACGATGCCGGCTTCTGCGAGGAAGCGCAGAACGCGGTCCGTTGGCTGCGCGCCCTTGGCAATCCATTCCTTGACGAGGTCGCCGTTGATCTGGATGCGATCAGCGTTGTCCTTGGCAAGCATTGGGTTCCAGGAACCAACCTTCTCGAGGAAACGGCCGTCGCGTGGCGAACGGGCGTCAGCAACGACGATCTGGTAGTACGGGCGCTTCTTGGAACCACCGCGTGCGAGACGAATTTTCAGTGCCATGTTATTTCTCCTTAAGAATGGCTAGTCCGCCGGTCAGGCGGTCTTTTCGGTGCCGTTGTGTTCAGCGGCAATTGCTTCATGATGCCGGATGACTTCCTTGATGATGAAGTTCAGAAACTTCTCGGCGAAATCCGGATCCAGATTGGCGTCCTTTGCCAGATGGCGCAGGCGTTCGATCTGGTATTCCTCGCGCGCCGGGTCTGCCGGCGGCAATTCGTGGGTTGCTTTCAAAACGCCAACCGCCTTGGTGCGTTGGAACCGTTCTGCCAGCATATGCACCAGCGCCGCATCGATATTGTCGATGGACTGGCGGTATTGCGAAAGTTGAGCTTTTACGTCTGCGTCGGTCATCACAGTCTCACTTCTTCTTGCCAAAACCGGGCAGGCCGGGAAGACCGCCGAGGCCCGGCAGCTTGGGTCCGCCCAAACCGGGAAGACCGGGCATGCCGGCCATGCCACCAAGACCAGGCGGCATGCCACCGGGCTTGCCGAGACCGGCGGCTTCAGCCTGCTTTTGAAGCGCTTCCAGCTGCTTGGGGTCCATGTTGGCCAGATCAGGCATGCCGCCCATTCCACCACCAAGGCCCATCTTGCCAGCAAGGCCGCCCATCATCTGCTTCATGATGCCGCCCTTGCCCTTGCCGCCCATGGCTTTCATCATGTCGGCCATGCCGCGATGCATCTTCAGCAGCTTGTTGATTTCGGCGGCGTCCGTGCCGGAACCGGCAGCGATGCGCTTCTTGCGGCTGTGCTTGAGCATGTCAGGATTGGCGCGCTCGGCTTTGGTCATGGACGAGATGATGGCGATCTGACGGTCGAACATCTTGTCGTTCAGACCCGACGCCGCCATCTTGTCCTTCATGCCGGACATACCGGGCATCAGGCCCATAATGCCGCCCATGCCGCCCATTTTCTTCATCTGGCCAAGCTGGTCGGCCAGATCGTTCAGATCGAACTTGCCCGACTGCATCTTCTTGGCCATCGCTGCGGCTTTTTCCGCATCGATGTTTTCGGCAGCTTTTTCGACCAGCGAAACAATGTCGCCCATGCCGAGAATTCGGTCGGCGATACGGCGCGGATGGAACTCTTCCAGCTCACCCATGCGCTCGCCGGTACCGATCAGCTTGATCGGCTTGCCGGTCACGGCACGCATGGAGAGGGCAGCACCGCCACGGCCATCGCCGTCCATACGGGTCAGCACCAGGCCGGTAATGCCGACGCGCTCATCGAAGTTGCGTGCCAGATTGACGGCGTCCTGACCGGTCAACGAATCCGCGACCAGCAGGATTTCATGCGGTTTGGCGTTCTTCTTGATCTCCGCCATTTCCATCATCAACGGCTCGTCGATGTGGGTACGACCGGCGGTATCGAGGATCACGACATCATGGCCGCCGAGCTTGGCAGCCTGCACGGCACGCGAAGCGATGTCGGTCGGCGATTGTCCGGCAATGATCGGCAGCGTATCGACACCGGTCTGAACACCCAGCTGGCGCAACTGCTCTTGAGCCGCCGGACGACGCGTGTCGAGAGATGCCATCAGCACCTTCTTCTTGTCGCGGTCGGTCAGGCGCTTGGCAATCTTGCCGGTGGTGGTCGTCTTACCCGAACCCTGCAGACCCACCATCATGATGACGACGGGGGCAGCCGCGTGCAGATCGATAGCCACGCCCTCGGAGCCCAGCATCTCGACCAGCTCGTCATGAACGATCTTAACGACCATCTGTCCGGGCTTGATGGCTTTGAGAACCGAGGCGCCAACGGCCTTTTCACGCACCTTGTCGGTGAAGGACCGTACGACTTCCAGCGCAACGTCCGCTTCCAGAAGCGCACGGCGAACCTCGCGCAGGGCAGCCGTCACATCGGCTTCCGAAAGCGCGCCACGGCCGGTCAGTCCATTCAAAATGGAGCCAAGGCGGTCCTGGAGGTTTTCAAACATTGCGTCATCCTTCTTCGTTCCGGGGTACCCGAAACGTCGGTTCTTTTGCTGTCAAAAACAAGACGCCCAGTAAAGGACATAGCCAAAAAGCACCCGAGGGCGCTTCGCGCTGTCGGATGTTTGCCTCCGGGATCTTCTATACCTTGCGGGTCCCGGTCGGCGGCTGCGGTCATGAAACTGCCAGCTGATGGGCGCGGGTAAACAGCAAAAGCCCGCAGGAGTCAAGGCTTGAAGGCCAAAACGCGCCCGCAGCAGCCGTACGTTGTCAGCTGCTGCGCCGATCTTTCATCATTTGCCACGTTTTTTCAGATACTCTGCCTTATAGGCGAAGATCGCTTCATGCCATTTCGCCGTCGCGTCGGCACCATGTTCCTTTGAGGCCTCGACCACGAGACGGCCCATCCATCGTTTTGATTCCTCGGCATATTCGTAAGGCGTCAGATTATGCTCATCAAGCACCTGCTGCGGGGTGATGCCGAGCTCCCCCGAAGCCTCCATATGGCCTTGCAGGCGTGCATAGTCATCGAATGTCGCAAGCTTGCCCTCTATTTGAACCTTTTCCGTTTTGGAAAAACGGCCCCGATTTGGGTCGCCGAAAGCCTCGCCGTAAGCCCGCATCGTATCACCGGCGGTGTCGGCGTTTTTCAAAGCCTCGATGAACGAGAGATTGATCTGCTCGAATGTCCTCTCGTCTATGTCAAGAACGGCGATCACGTCCTTAGGGTTCTGCTCGTTGGCGATTCGTCCATTGGCAGAAGCCCATTCCTCAAAGGTCACGCCATTGACCGGAGCGGGCAGCGGCTCTGCCAGAACCGGCAACGTCAGCGACGTTGAAAACAAAAAAGATAAACAAAGTAATGTGATCGCGCGCATGCCGCCTCCACCAAATCTCGCTGTGATTTTTACAGCAAATGCGATTTTTAAATGGCAGCAGCAACCTTGGTTTGCAATCGACGATGAAATTATCGCGATCACATTCGGTTTTGTTGAATGTCGCCCGCCTCGGGCCTATGAGAGAGGGTATGAAAAGACGCACCCTCTTCAAACTCTCGTTCCTCGGCGCGCTTCTGGCTGGTGGCGGTCTCTATGCGCGCCAATCCAGTGCCAGCGCCTATTATAAAGGCCCGCTATCGGACCATTTCGATGGTGCGCTTTTCTTCAATCCCGGCGGCGAGACACCCAACGGTTTTGTAGACCTGATGAAATGGCGGTTCGACGGCAACAAGGCGACATGGCCGGAAGCCTATCCCAGCCCGTTTCCCTTCGTGAAACCGGATGAACGCGTCAACGGTAAAGACCTGCGCATCACCTTCGTCGGCCACGCATCCTTTCTCATTCAGACAGCTGGCCTGAATATTCTTGTCGATCCCGTGTGGTCGGAGCGCACCAGCCCCTTCAGCTTCGTTGGCCCCAAACGCGTCAACCCGCCCGGGATAAAGTTCAACGACCTGCCGCCGATCGATATCGTGCTGGTCACGCACAATCATTACGACCATCTCGATCTGGAAACGCTGCACCAGCTTCACATCAGGCATAAACCGCACTTTATCACGCCCCTCGGCAATGATGTCGTCATTCGCACCCGCTTCGAGGCGGCGAAGATTTCAACGGGGGACTGGGGTGATTTGGTGAACGTCGCACCAGATGTAAAAATCCACTTTGAGCCCTGCCATCACTGGTCTGCGCGTGGCCTGAACGACCGACGCATGGCGCTGTGGGCAGCTTTCGTCATCGAAACGCCCGGCGGTAAGATTTATCATATCGGCGATACGGGTTTTCACAGCGGCCTCAATTACCACGCCGCCGCCAAAAAACACGGCGGCTTCCGCCTCGCCAACCTGCCATTCGGAGCTTATGAGCCGCGCTGGTTCATGAAAGGCCAGCACCAGAACCCGTCAGAAGCCGTGGAAGGCATGAAGATTTGCGGCGCAGCCTATGCCTGCGGCCACCATTGGGGCACCGTTCAACTCACTGACGAGGCTATCGATGCACCCATCATCGCGCTCAAGGCGGCGCTGACGGAACACGGCGTAGCAGAAGATCGCTTCCGCCCCATGCACCCGAGCGAAGTTTTCGACGTACCGATGGTTTGAAGTGTGCGGGACAGGCGCTTTATTTCAGCGCCTTCGCAGTCATCTCGCTTGAGAGCAGGCTCCCAAGCATCTTGCATAGCCCCGCAAACCCAAATTATTTTTTCTTGGTCGTGCTTTCGCTGGCTTTCACCTGCGATCCGAGTGTCGGCGCGGCGGCTGGCGCTGCCTTATCCTTTTTCGGTTTTCTGACTTCTTTATTGCTGCGAACTTGACCCTTGGCCATGGTATTTTCTCCCTGCTTCGTTCACCAATTAGCTGCCATCTGAAGAGCAAAGGCAAGCGGTTTATTGTGGGGGGATTTTTTGGATAGGTGGACGCAGCGGTAGCACCCCTCATCCTGAGGCGGGAGCAAAGCAACCCTCGAATGACGGGGGTGCGGGCGGTACGGAGTGGAGCGCAGAGTATGCGGCTTACCCCCCCTCTGCCCTGTCGGACATCTCCCCCTCAGGTGGGGAGATTGGTAAAAGGCACGATCACTGCCCAACATCACCCTTCATAGAATGACTGATCAGTAAAAATTGCGATCGCCCCGCCCCGACGCTCAAGATGGCCAAGACCTATCCACGAGTCGATCTCCCCACCTGAGGGGGAGATGCCCGGCAGGGCAGAGCGACTGTCTTGGCAGTCAAGCGTTTTGCCATGGTTTATTTTCCCGGATGATGGCGTTGAGGATGGTGAGAAGCTTGCGCATGGTGGCGACAATGGCGACGATCTTGGGCTTGCCGGATGCCACGAGGCGATCGCGGAAGGCTTTGAGGAGAGGGTTGTGACGGGACGCAACCAGTGCCGCCATGAACAGCACGCCCGCACCTTCGAGCGCCCGCCACCAATAAAGCTCTTGCCTTTCCATTTGCCCGATTGCCGGGTCCATGGTGCCAGTCCCGCAAGCGATGCGATCTGGCGTCTGTCGAGGCTGCCGAGCTCCGGCATTTCGGCCAGAAGGGTGCGCGCCG
>NZ_FMUD01000029.1:0-69052 GCF_900100825.1 Agrobacterium sp. DSM 25558
CCGCTTTGGAAAGGGCGTCGCGGAGGATTTCGACCTCCATTGTCTTACGGCCGAGCATGCGCTCCAGCTCGCGGACGCGATCTTCCAGTTTCTTCACTTCCGAATTGCCGACCACCGGCTCGTCAGAATCCACGGCTGCAGCACCTCCCTCGCTCAAAAGCCTGCGCCACCGATAAAGCAAATTGGGCGCAACGCCATGGCGGCGAGCGGTGGACGATACCGTCTCGCCTGGTTCAAAACTCTGCTCAATCATTGTCAGCTTCTGCTCGGTTGTCCACCGCCTGCGGCGCACATCTCCCATCAGCAGTTCAACGTGTCGATACTCGTTAGACATAAGCCTATACCCAAGCCTGTGCTTGAGCCTTTCTGCTTATGCCGACTGTCCGGTCGAAATGGGGGGCAGTTCAACCGCTTACGGAGCTTCTTCAGGCAATCGTCTCCAACGATGACAATCTAAGCTACGGCAGCATCATCTCCGTGTACACAGGAGACGATGAATCCGTCACCGCACTGACAGACGACGGCATGAAAGAATTAGACCAGATGCTCAAAGACGCCCGCCGCTCACCCCAGGAATGGAAAGACTTCCTCGACAGCTTTGTCGATGAAGAAGAACTCGTCGCCCGCATCAAAGCGAAATCTACGCGGTAGCAATCGGGTGGTTACCCTCGAACGGCGGCGAGCGCCACTTTCGCTTTGAAAGCCGGGCTATGGTTCCGGCGCGGTCGTCTCGTAATGGTATCTCCTGTTCACGGCATTAAGCCGAAGTCACGTTAGCGTCCGGTGAGCGGGCTTTCTGTCAGCATCACTCAATCCTGTCTTACGCGGCCCATCAGGCCGCCTCGTTCAATTTTTTTAGCGGTGACCACCGCCAAGGCAAAAGCTCGTCGAGGCGATCCGCGGGGTGATCCTGAATGCGTGATAGGACATCGGTCAAATACGCCTCCGGATTGTGGCCGTGGAGCTTTGCTGTTTCGATGATGCTCAGGATATTTGCGATGCGCTCACCACCCTTGTCTGAGCCTGCAAACAACCAGATGCTATGACCATTTCTCCTTGCGACGTCGTCTTTTGAGCGCACGATAGCTTGGTGCCATTTCGGCCGATAGGAGGATATATTCGTCATGACTGACTACGATGCATATATTGGGTTGGACGTCCACAAAGACTCGATTTCCGTTGCTATTGCTGACGCGGGACGTTCTGGTGAGGTCCGTTTATTCGGGACAATTCCCAACGAGCCAGATGCGATCTCCAAACTTGTAAAGAAACTTTCGAGCAGGCACCCACGGATAGAGTTCGTTTACGAGGCAGGGCCGTGCGGATACAATGTCTTTCGGCAAATTGAGGCACTGGGATTTGTATGCCGGGTCGTCGCACCAAGTCACACCCCTGTCCGACCGGGCAATCGGCAAAAGAACGACACTCGCGACGCGTTGATGCTTGCACGTCTGTTACGTGCTGGAGAGTTGACCTTCGTTTGGGTTCCTGACGTGGTCCACGAGGCCATGCGTGACTTGGTGCGCGCCCGATCTGTTGCGTCTCATGATGCTCGGAAAGCACGAACATTAATCCAACTATTTTTGTTAAAACACGATCTGCGGTATTCTTCCAAGTCTTGGACTTCAAGGCATCGAACATGGCTACGCAACCGACATTTCCAACATCATGCGCAGCAAATCGCATTCCAGAGCTATTTAAATCGGTTGGAACAAGCCGAGGCTCGCAAGAAGGAGTTGGAGGAGCAGATCGCCGTCATTTCGCAAACATGGTCTCTGGCACAAACAGTTATCAACCTTCAGGCCTTTAAAGGCGTGGGCTTGGTGATTGCCGCAACGCTGGTCGCCGAGGTCGGTATATTCTCGCGCTTCGACAGTCCGCGGAAGCTTATGGCATATCTCGGATTGGTCCCTGGAGAGCACTCGAGCGGCGGTTCTGTTCGACCACGGGGGATAACGAAGACAGGCAACTCAGCCCTTCGCGCCTTGATCTTCGAAGCCGCTTGGTCTTACCGCGTTCAGGCAAAGGTTGGCAACTGGATGCATAAGCGTCGCCCGGACATCCCACAGGCCATCGTTGACATCGCCTGGAAAGCCCAGGTACGGCTGAGCTCTCGATACCGCAAATTGGTTGGAGCAGGTAAAAAAAGCAACGTCGCCATTACTGCAGTCGCGCGCGAGCTCGTTGGGTTCTTATGGGATGTTGCGCGCATATCTGAACGCGAAACGACGTCACCTGCTGCTTGAAAGCTGACCTATAATCAACGATCGGGAATGGTCAGAGCGTCGGGAGCGGAGAAGGAATCCTCGGGCAAAAATTTGGACGGGTTCATCCTATGTCCGCAGCCAGATCGAGGCAGCCTTCCGACGCATCGTCACCATTGGGTAGCCAATCCCAGGACAAGAGTTTGAGCAACCGTCGAGTATCCCCGGCGCTCTGACCCATCCCGACTCGTGATGCAATGCCATACGCTGCCTACTCGGTAGGCGGCGTTTTAAAGTGTGCCTCAAAACTTGATAATGGTCATAAGAGTTTTTGCGGCCAATTCCCAGTGGCCTCATGGCACGCTCAGCTATGTTGTTGTCGATTTCGACCCGGCCATCATCGAGATAGACGCTCAATGCTGACCATCGTGACAGGGCATACCGCATCGCTTCTGCAAGCTTCTGTTTCTGTGGCAGGGTCTTCTGGGCATCCTCGATCCACTTTTTCAGCTCGGCCAGTATGGGCTTGGCATGCTGCTGGCGCAAATCCCGCCTCTCGTCAGGCAACATGCCACGGATACGATCCTCGATATCGTAGAGAGCACCAATGCGCGACAGCGCTTCCTGCGCGATCGGTGATGGCTTGAGTTTGATCACGTCATGGAATTTGCGGCGTACATGCGCCATGCAGGCAGCCTCTATGATCTGATTGCCGTACAGCTTGTTGTAGCCAGCATAGCCGTCCGCGTGCATCACGCCACTGAAGTTGGAAAGATGTTCAGCCGGGTGCACCCCCTTGCGGTCAGGGCTGTAACAATAAGCGATCGCTCCGGGCCGGGGATCTTGATAGCCACGCCCATCGAAGACGTAGACCCAGACCCTCCCGGTCTTGGTCTTTCCTCGTCCAGGGTCGAGAACATCGACCGGAGTGTCGTCGGTATGGATCCGATCGACGGCCGCGATATGCGCTCTGATCAGCAAAATCAGGGGGCCGAGCAAAGCCGATGCACGCCCCATCCAGTCGGCCATCACGGAACGGGAGATATCTATCCCAAGCCGATCGTACATCTCCGACAGTCGGTAAAGTGGGATGTGATCGTCGAATTTGGCGACCATGATATGGGCAAGCAATCCGGGACCGGGTTTGCCGCGCTCGATCGGTAGGGTCGGCATCTTGCCAGACACCGATGTGTCGCAGTCCTTGCAAACGAAGCGCTTTTCGACATGGCGAACAATCTTCACGGATGCCGGCACATGCTCCATGACCTGGACCACCTTATCAGGTGCTTTCAGGAACGATGTCCCGCCGCAGGTCGGGCAATTGCACCGCGCTGGATAGATCCGCTCTTCTGTCGGCAGCCCATCCGGCAAAGGTCTGCGTTTTGGCTTTTCGCAGGCATCTTCCAGCTCCGGCAGAGGTGTCCTTCCAGAGCGAACCTCAGCCTCGGCGCGGGACGCTTCAATCTCCTCGAGCATCAGTTCGAATTGTTCGATCTTGCGGTCTATTTTCTCGGACGAGGCCCCATGCTGTCGATGTCGCAGCAACTCCAACTGCGCGCGCAAAATGTCGATTATGGTATCGCGCTTGGTAACTTCCGCGTCTTGTCGCTCGAGTTTCGCCGCCTGTTCAGCAACCAATGCACGCAGTGCAGATAGCTCGTCCTGACCCTGTGGCGGCGTTGTTTCCATACCCAAAAATGTAACTGATTTGGCCCTCTAGCGCCAGTATTTTACCCCTGACACCCCCTGCAAAATAACACCTTCAGCCCGTGCGAAGAGGCGCTGACGTCCATGTCGGTCGTCGCCAGTCGATCCCCTCGACGAGCATCGACAACTGAGCCTGCGTCAGATGCACAACGCCATCTTTGGCCCCCGGCCATGGGAAGTATCCGCGTTCCAGAACCTTGTAAAACAGGCAAAACCCCTGGCCGTCCCACCACAAAAGCTTGATGCGGTCAGCGCGCCTGCCGCGGAATCCGAAGATCGCGCCAGAACCAGGCGCTTGCCTGATAACCCCCTCGACCAGTGCAGACAAACCGTCGATACCGCGACGCATGTCAGTCACTCCGCAAGCCAGGTAAACCTGTACATTCCCTGACGGCCCGATCATGCCGCTTCAACACAAGCGATCAACGATGCCAAAGTCTCTCGCTCGATGTTTGCCGGCACCTTCAGGCTGCGACCGTTGCGCAGCGAGATTCGTACAAACGTTTCCGGGGACACAGTGGATGGCACCTGCTGGGAAGGATCGTTGTCAACAAGACGGACCGGCAAGAACGACGGCGAGTCATCTCGACCGCAGAGAGTTCTGCGCCAGACGCGAATTTGCGATGGATGAACGTCATGCCGACGTGCCACATCGCAGACGCGCGCGCCTGGCTGAAACGCTTCCGCCAGAATGGTCAGCTTCACCTCTACCGGCCAGCGCCGCCTGCGTTCAATGCCTGAAATAATCTCCATGCGAGCCATGCCAACCTCTAAGATCCCGATCTAATCCCAGCATTAATGCTGGTACTAACGCCAGATCATCACCTGGATGGCTCAGTTCGCGAAATGACTTGGCCGGACGCACACCACGAAGTCAGGCAGAAATTCAACTTATCCCCGCTGAGCAATTTTCCCGAACCAGCTCTCACCTCCCGGAGAATGGTTCGGCATACACAGCGCGGGACACGAGGATATTTGCCCAAGCACTCAATCTGATACCTTGCTTCACGCCGGTCGCCAGCCCGCAGTCGAACGGCATGTCGGAAGCTTTCGTCAAAACATTGAAGCGCGACTATATCCGCCTATCCCAAGTTCCGGACGCCCAAACAGCGCTCCGGCTCATCGACCGATGGATCGAGGACTACAACGAAATCCATCCCCATTCCGCGCTCAAGATGGCTTCACCTCGGCAGTTCATCAGAGCTAAATCAACCTAGCCGAACTGTCCGGTGAAATGGCGTTCACTCCACTTACAGTCTTTGCTGCCCGATCACCGTCAATGCTTTGCCTGAACCGCCTCTAAAATTTTTCACGATGGTCTGTAGAACCACGCTGGGACTTGGGATTCTTGATTTCAGGAAATGAGCCTGAGTTTACACAGATTGTAAAGTGCACCTAACAAGTCACGTTTTTTATTTATAGCTAAGTAACCTGACTTCCAATGGGAACTTTTAAGGTCAGTTCCGATAATTCTGAAGGTATTTCCCACGGCAGAATTTCCGAACTGAATATCAGAGAAGATTTTCGCGTCCTTCTTTGACGGATTTCTCATGAAACAGTCAAGATTGTAGAAATATGATTGCGGCGTTGCAACCATGTATTCAATATCCTTGCCAAATACATCAACAGCGGACTTTACGAAGTCCAGTGCCCCTTTTTGAATCTGCTTCACAATTTGTGTCGAATTAGTGGAACTCTGGTTATCTTCGAAAAGTGGTTCGGCACTATCCGGTCCATGCCTAATATCCCGCATAGAGCCTACACCGATTTCGCTAAGCATTAATTCCATTAGCGCGGTGGGAAATACGCTATCGCTCAATCGATTGTTAACAGGCGCACCTAAAAAATTAAGATGAGCTAGCCCTTCTTCCTCGAGGTATACAGTCTCATGGAATGACGAAATGTAATAACCGAATATATCTGCGGGTAGAAACGATCGTAATATCCGCTGTGCCCGGAGATTATACCCGACATCAAAAAGCCCAATGCTGCTGAAATCACCGAGTTCCGATAAGTAAAAACTAGAGAACTGCTGCCGTTTCCGTTGTAGAGAAAAATTAACTATCGCAGAAGAAGAAAGTATTTCGAATAACTGTGTTCCAAGACCTATTTTATCATGAATGTCGATGCCATTTATTTCTAGTGTCGGATTGAGCTCAGCAATCTCCTCCAACGTTAGGAAAAAACGTCGACTGAGAAAGTCCTTGACAGAAATCTCAGACGAGATAGCTAGCAGAGAGCGGTTGAAAGTTATCGTTGCAGCAGATTTTAGTTCAAAAGCGAGACAGACGTTACGAGATATTCGTAAATACTTAGACTGCGGCGCGTCAGGATATATTGATCTGAGGATTTCATAAGTCAAATGAAGCAAATGGCCGTCACGCGCGCAAAACGCAACTACGTCATGCCTACGTTGCACAACGTTTTTGATTACCCACCTCGCAAGGCCTAAAATAAATGGCCCTAATGCAAGATGCCCTAAAACATACGGGTCTCCCAAAAATGTTGACTCTTCATCTTCTAAATTTTTTTGATCAAAAACGTCCATTGAGGCAACATTGCTATAAAGCCTGATCGGAAACTCAATTTTTTTGAATGCATTTTTTCTACGCCATGGCGTAAAAGGCCCTTTAGAACCACGAAAATTGGCTGGACCTGAAGGAAAATAAAACTTATTTTTGATGATCTTACACTGCTTCAACAGCTCCGATTGCTCTCCTACAACATGCATAATTTCGTCTAAGGAGCTGGCAAAATCCGTTGCTATACTACGAAAAATTTCTGTAGACCCTGAGCTAAAATCTGCCGAAGTGTAAGAGCGCATTATAGCATCTGATTCACTACCTAACTCGCGATTCAACGCTGCCCTGAGCTCGCAACCAGTCAATGCACACTGATCAAACGTAATAATCGGTTTACCAACGACAGATAACCTTTGCAAAATGTCTGTTTTTCTTGCGCGGAGTACGTTTATAGTGAGCTCCCCCTCCACGCGGCAAGCCCACCGAGCTTCTCCCAGAGAGAGCAGGTTCCTTGCATGCAATGTATCATAGATCTCCCGCAGGCTTCTAGCCGTGCCTTCTCTGACAACGCTCGGATCGTCTAACGACAGCCGCATCGCCAGGAAAGGAAAAACGGGATCACGAAACTTCCTCCGGAACTTCCTTTCCAGCAGAGCATATAGGTCCTCTAGGCGAGAGTATGGAGAGTTAAGTAACACTCCAACAGCACTCAGGCTAATTATTTTAACTTCGGGTTTACGAGCAAAGGCTTCAATCTGACACAGTCTTGACTGGTCAAGTCTCTTCGTCGAAACATTAATTGGATACAATCTCATAGTTCCGATCTAACATATTCGCGATCAAATCAAGTTCGAAAAAAAAGCTTGAGCTGGCGAATAACTGGGTTCTTAACGTCCGAAAAGAACCTCTTAGGCGACCTTTTAAACTTTTGATACTTCGACGCACTACCAAATATAAAGTATAAAAGATATTCTGACTTTTTTGGTTCTAATTGTTTTTTAATCGAGACGGCCTGCGCTCTGCCAGTAGCCTTTACAATCCCACTCGGCGCACTTAGTGGGAACTCTCCAGGAAGCCATAAGGGATTAGAGAACTTAAGCTTTTCAAGCACTTCGCGCTCGCTAGAAAAGCTCGAAAGAGCCTCGAGCGGCGCGGTGTATACGTCTCGACCGGCATCATTTATATTGAGAGCGTGTTTTCCAAATAGCTCAACGTGCTGGCTGCAAAAATACTTAGCACCTCTTTGAGCCTCGATTTGAACAAACTGAGTGTGCGAGAACTCTTGTCTCCGAACTTCCGGCACAATGACGTCTCCCCTTCGTCCGTACCGATCAACCGAACGCTCGTAAGGATTACCTAAGAACACCTCACAAAGACCAGCATTAACTGACGCAATTTTCGGATTCGAACCCATCGCACGATCGCGCATGTATGAAAACACGCGCGTAGAGTCCATCATCTTGTACTTAACCTGCCGTATCAAGAAGGTATCAAAACGCTTACCAAACGCGTGAGACAACAATTTCTGTGTTGTGGCTCTTGTGCCGACATCAAAAAATGCAATCCGATTTGGCTGACCAACACCAATACACTGCTTCGCATAGCTAACGATGTCGGGCCCAGTAAACCGAGAGGCGAGCCATTCTGCGTTATCCACTAGGAATAACAGAAAGTCCGATTTTCTTTTATGAACACTATCTGAAATCGTCAGCTTATTGTCTGCAAGCCGCTCTATGACAATAGGGTCCGATGCTTCCAACTGGAAAAAGTTTTCAAGGTAATAGCCAACGGTAGCGGTTGGGTGCGCGCGATAAACCTCGAATAAGGACGGCATCATCGCAGGCGTTAAATATAAGGGTACAGAAGCTTTTCGGGATGCGTAAAAGTACACGCTTTCTGGCAACTTCATATTATATAGAGCGACATTGAGTAGATCGAAAATTTCTTTAATCAAATAACCGTCTCTTGAAAAGAAAAACACCTTATCGTACCCGCCTTTGCCAACGTGTTCCGCTAGCCAAATCGAAGTACTCAAGCCCAGCGGACCAAAAATTGCGTAGCCCAGAAGGAATGGTGCCCGGTTAAAAAGCGTGTTGACGTCCACCTGAATAAATGGATCATCAAATATTGCATTGGCTATTTGACCGAGATGAAATCCGTAGTGCGCTCCTTTTATGTAATAAGGTAGAACATTCTCAGCCAATTTAGTCTTTGCGAATATCTCCACTGCTTTCGGATAATGGAAGGCATTAATGCCAATGTTGCGCGCAGGGTTGACATCAACGTCCAGCGTATCTCCGATAAAAACCATTTCCTCAGCGTTCACTTTTTCGCTGGACAAAACGACTTTGAATAATTCTCCTGAACGTTTAAAACAGTTGTGTTCATTCGATACATATAGTTTGGGAGTGTCAGTGTATCCGTTATCTGCCAACAATTGCTTGAGAACGCCAGAACTGAGATACATATCGGAGATCACGATAGTTTCTTTTTTGTAAGCTTTCGCGAGATCATATAGCGCGATGATGGAAAGTCTCGGCCGAAGGATCTTCCGCTCTGTCTGAAGCTCCATTTCCATAATCGAGAGCAGCTTTGCATCGTCGATCTTAGTGATACTCTGAAACGCGGAGTAAATTTCAGTTAGATTAACATCAAGCATTCCTAGAGAGCGATTTCGCTCTCGAGCCATCGCCTCCGCGGCAATTCGTGTGGCCTTGAAGTCGAAAAGATCATGTCCCATGAGATTAGAAACTTCTACCGACATGAGTTCAAATACGTCGGTGGGCTTCAAGAGTGGTCTACACAGCATAGTGTCAAATATATCAAAACCGACAACTTTAACTGACGGATCCATTATCGCAGACCGTATATAGAACTGCTGCAATCCAAATGGCGATGCTGGAGAATTTAGATGGCCAACGTGTTTGAGTTGGCTCTGCTCAAGTTCAAATTCCGCCCCTCGCACCGAATTGAAAATGGGCAACCAGTGATCAATTTCAGCTTTGCTTTTCACGGCATCGGAAATCAATCGGAAATACTTTGATGCGACACCAGGTGTTTGAAAGAATTTTACTGGCACCTTCCTCGTCAGCAGAAAGTGAACAATTTTCGTTCTTAAGGCGTCGCCACTACAGGAGTATTGATCGGGGGCCATCACCCATTGCTTTAGGTTCTCGATCGTCCGACCGGAGCAATATTCCGCGATCCAAGTTCCACCAAGGTCAAAAACTGGTTTTTCAAGAACGAAAGCTGGAAAAGCTATATTGGATGAGATGTTTATCACTGCATCGACATGGTCCAAGACGTTAATGGTAACATTCGGATAATGAGGCTGTAGTGTCCCCAGATCGATAACCCGATCGTCTATTATTAGCCCATCTCGAGCATTCATGGAAAGAGGGTGTGGCGAGTAAACAATTGCAACTTCTGTGGGTAGTTCTCGGAGCAGCAGTTCTATCAAACTTCTTTCAGACGGTACATGAGAGTACATTGATCGTCTAAACGTCTCAAGGTGGCCCGGTAGAAGTATGAGCTTTTTAAATCTACCATCCGGATCGAGAAATTTGCGATCTAAATGATTTTCATATGAAAATATCCGCTTAAATGTCTTTTTGTAAGATTCTAGTTGCTGCAAGACTTCCTCTGAAAGTACCGTCTGCTCCAATCCCGATCTCAATCCAGTGTAAAAATTTTCTCCATTGTGGGACGGTCTGAACAGAACGTCCCGCTGGTTCGTTATTCGGTGAAACCCGCTGTGATGTGCTTCAAGAACAATTGCTTGGGGAAATAGCTCTGAAAGGAGTTTAGGGGCATGCTCCCAGCAAATAACGAAGTCGGGTGCCCAATCTCCTAGTTTGCGCGCGAGAGCTACCTTGAAAATCTGCGCGAAATATGACGAACGTGGTGATCCCGAGACCACTTGCTCGGCGGTAACACTTGCAGCTGCAAGCATCGCCTGGATTTCTCTTTTTTCAAACAGTACCGTCTCTACAGAAGCGTTCCGCAGATCTTTCTTAAATTTCTCGTCAATCACGAGATTTTCTGGGGTGACAAATCTAACATCGATATCTACCCCCAAAGCTCGTTCAGAAGCGAGATATGTTGGGTTGAGATTGAACTGGGCGTTAAATGCGGCCGATCTGACGTTGCCATCCCCATACACGCAGGGGTCCATAAAAAATAGAAAATTCACAGTCGTCCTCGCGATTAATTCGCAAAATTTGCGCCGGCTTGCATCAACGCATCAATTGACTTGTCATACTCGATCGATCGCTTATTGCGCTCAATTAGCGCTTCAGCTATTTGGAAATCAATCTCATCATCGATGTCGTGGCATTCAATGCCGTCCATTGGCATAAAGTTCAGCGGTGCCTCATACAGGCAGAATCCTTTTTCTTCATAGTTTTTAATCAGTCTCTGCGAGTCAATCACAAAGATTATAAAATTTATGTACTCAAAGGGTTTCAGCTCTTGCGTCCGCGGACTTAGCGTATTTATTGGAAAATTAACCGGTTGGCCACCGTAAATGAGATGCTTTCGCTGGAGCGTCGTTGTGAATATTGTTTCCCTATTTCGTTCAAGATGTAAATTCACGGCACGCTCTATCGTCGTTTCAGACAAAAAAGGAGCGGTCGGATTGACAACTGCGACAGATCGGCTCGGTACATTCTTTGCAAAATCATATAGTATTTCATCTGTCTTCGTGGAGGATGTGGCTAATTCAGCCGGTCGGATATAAATGTCGCACAGTCCCTGGGCGGAAGAAGCAATCTCGCTACTCTCTGTATTAACATATGCTCTGTCTAGGTTTTTCACGTTTTTTAGTGTATTGAGGACATAATGAAGCAAAGGCCTGTCGCCCAATACTCTTAGATTTTTTACCGCAACCCTCACGCTCCCCCTCCTCGCAGGAACATATGCAACGACGTCGAGCTTTGGGCCCTCGAAATTCATGTCTCACTCCATTGTAAGATTTTCAACTTAGATTATTTCCTCGACGCAGAAGCGTCGAGGTACGAATGCCTCAAGCTGTTGCGCCCTTGCGAATTCAATAAATTGCTGCGGGTTTGTGAGCGGCGCCGTGCTGAAGTCCGTGAACTTATATTGCCACCATTTAATCTCGATCATGTCTTCGATTATTTCGTCACTGAATCTATACTTGATAATATTCGCAGGCGATCCACCTACTATTGCATACGGTGGCACGTCCCTTGTTACAACCGAACCAGCAGCTATGATGCTTCCATCTGAAATTTGAACCCCTGGTAAAATTTTAGCATGAGCGCCAATCCATACATCATTTCCGATCGTCGACGCCTTCTTCTGCTCAGCAGGTTCGAAATTATCGTAGATCCGGCCCTCGTCTAATAACATTTGCTGGATAATGCTTTGGCCGTTACTGTACATAAATGTCGACGTGCTCACCCTGTCGTAGGGATGGTGTGTGAAATCAAAGTCGACACTTCTTGCTATCGAGCAGTAACGTCCTATCTCGATATCAACATGTAATGGCGACCAGGAATAAGAAAACGCACCCATCATCTTTGGAATCGTCAACCCTGAGTAGATGCCTGTATAAGGCTCCAGCGCAGACGTTCTCAGTGCATTGAGCTTGTTGGCCGGCGTTAACCGGAGCTCTTCGCGCCGTGTTTCGAAAAACACTCTCCGCTCACGGAGATATGCAATTTTCTGACTCGTTAGATCAATTAACATAAAGCCTACCCTAAAGCGCAAGGATTATCGAATAGCACCTTTCGCTTGAGATTCAATGAATAATTCGATACGTGGGGTTTTGATCACAGCCATACCCGCTTGCATTTCTCGCGGCGCGCGCAATAGGGCAGTTCATAACTAACTAGAAATTTGGGCGGAAGCACATGTTAAAATTTTTCGGATCTCGATCGCGTAAAGCTGTGTTAGCCGATGAGATTCCGATCCCGGATTGGTTTATACCTCGTCCGCCGCTTCGTAAGCCCAATATCTCCCTACCATACTTCTTATACCAGTCTTGGATACCGGAACATACTGATAAACTTATTTCTTTGTTACAGAATGAAGGCGTTAGTTTCCAAAACTTGTCGATGTTTTCTGAGACCGTCAGAAAATCCAATCGTGTTGATATACTTAGATTTGCCGAGCAGAACGACGAGCTCTACCGGCGAATGTGCCTCCATAGTCTCGCTCCTCACCGAGAGAGTGCTATTGGCTTGGTGGTGACACTCGACTGGATCCCAGCAATGCGCACTCTGGTAGAGTGCGCATCTCTCTTGGGACTAAAAACGTTTCTGGTACCTCACGAATCGGTATTCGCAAAGAGCAGCATGTACTACACTCATCCAAAACTTGGAATAAACTGCCCTGCCACGGACGTGATATTTGCGTGGGGGAATTTGCAAAGGGACATCTTCGTCGAACGTGGATATCCACGGGCAGACATAGAAATAACGGGAACGCCAAAGTTTGACTATCTGTTCGCCCCAAAACGGCATCAGCAAAAGAAACTAATCAGTGGACTCGGATTAGATCCGAATAAATTTTTGGTCGTTGCAATCGCGCAGCCGCTCGATAGTCAATTTAATCAAACAGAAGCGCAGCGAGCACAGGAGCTAGCTTTTTCTGCGGTTTCTGATTGGGTCTCCGCTTCTCAAGATCGGCAACTTTTGATCCGAATGCCACCAGCTAGGGGGCAGATTTTTTCCTCCGCCTTCGTTAATAAGATAAAGAGCCAAACTAACGCGTCAATCGACGACTCTTCTCTTTTTCTTCTTACACCTGAGCAAACCGTTCTAGCATCGGATGTTATCGTATCTGTCAATAGCACGATGCTTCTAGAAGCAGCGCTAAACGGGAAGGCAGCAATCTCAGCGAAGTTTTTAGAATTTGAACAAATCTGGGACAACGTCCATATCGCGGTCGCGAAAAGTCAAGAAAAGCTAGTGGAATTGTTAAACACGGCTATGGCTGATCCCGGTCAAATAACCAAGAACTATAATTTTAGTTGGGCAGAGAAGGCTTTGTCGAATGGAAAGTTCGATGGGCGGGCCGCAATGCGTGTTGCGGCCCGTCTTAAATCTTATGCACGTATCTGAGGGGATTGTTAATCCCCTCGTTTTACGATTGAATGTTCCAAGGATAAAGCAATCGACCCAGCCGTCGATACAAAGGGCGACTTTGCTCGCGCAGGAAGCCTGCCGGGTTGATTCGAAATTGAGCAGCATCACGTTCATTTCCCACGATCGCAACTATTTTCGCGATTAAGGGCGTAAGCAAATGACGCCACCCTAGCACTCCATACGTACCATAAAGCTTCCACTGCAAAGGTTCGCTTGAGAGGATGCGCGGCCCAGGGTGTGGAGATTCGAGGTAGCTGACTGTCTTTCCAAAAGTAGATGGTTCCCCCGTGCGCGGCTCGAAATAAAGTGGATAGACCACGTAGGCACCGGCAAACAGGGCTTCAAGGCTGAGCCCACGGCCACGCCTTCCTGTCGACTGCCTGTCATCCGTGAGCCCCCAGCCAGCATAGAAGGGAGCGCCTATGACAGTTACCTTTTTTCCACGCATGAGTGCTTCGAAGCCTGCGAGAGAAGTTATAGTATAGACATGGTCTGCCGCATCCAGCGCGTCTGGCAGGGAGACCTTTCCCCGCAGGACTGTGCAGAGATTAGCGACATCATCCGGGTTTGAGATTTCCCGCCGCATCCGGCTGAGGACATCCGGGTGAGGCTTATAGACGATTTCGGCTTCCGGATTTTCTACTGCTGCGAGCCGAATGAGGTCATTGTTGGTGAAAGGTTGATTACAGCCATAGAGGATGGACGCATCTTCTTCCACCTGGCCGATGACAAGCACTTTCTTTTTGCTCGAAGAGCTTTTCGCGGCGGGAGTTTGCGGACTGCTCAGGTGGCCGTTATATTTCGTGAGCCTTTGCCGGAGGACGGCATTCATGCCTTCGCGAGCGCGCTGCATCAGCGCCGGATCATTTTCGAAATCATAACTGGCAAGCAGTTCCTCAAGATCGCTCTGACCGCGGGCATCAAAATAGGGTCGTTTGCTATCCAGCGAGAGGGAAAGCGGCACGGAGTAACCGGCATGCGCGTCCAGCGAGCGGATGAAGCCATCTTCCATAAAGAAGACGTCCAAGCCGAGGCGGGCAATATCCTTCGCGGCGAAATCCGGAAGGTTATTGCTCCAGACGAAGACGACAGGCTTTTGCGGTGCCTGGAGCAGCGGCAGCACCTTGCGCTGGAACAAGCGCTCTGTGAGCTGGAACGGGACGAAGTGAAAGTGTTTCTGCGGGAAGAACTGTTGCAGAAAGGGGTGCTTCCACGCCTTCATGTGAAAGGCGACGACCGGCCCCTTGCTGCCGAGTGTTTCTGCGCGGTGGGCAAGCACGGTCTCGCCTATCGTTTCAAGGGTCGCCATCAATCAGTTGCGGTCGCGGATATTGTAATATGCCATGGTGGCAATGCCCCATGCGAAGAGGCAAGCGAGGAACACCAGAGCCACATTCATCGCGCGAGTGGGATATTGCGCCAGTTGCGACAGGGTGGGCTGGATGAAGGTTGCGAGGTATCGCTGCTGGTTGTTGGCATCGATGCGGGCCTTTTCCAGGCCGCCCAATGCATTTGTGTAGGCTTTTTCCGCGAACTCACGCTCGGTTTCCAGGGACTCGTAAGTGAGGATGCGGGTGGCGACATCATTGGACTGATTGTTGCCCGAGGTGCCGCTGCCGAAGCGCTGCTTTTCCTGCTCCAGTTGCTTCTCGAGGCTATTAATCTGCGTGGTGATGACCCGGATACGTGGGGAGTTGGTCGCCATGCGGGTTTGTGCGGAGATCAGCTCTGTTTTTAACTGGGTGAGCTGTTGCTCCAGCGAGCCCACGAGCTGGGCGGCAAGCTTTGCCGCTTCGACCGGATCTGCCTCCTGCGTGACATCGCGGAAATTTCTGACCGACACACGGGCGGCGGAGAGGCGTGCTTCGGCAAGCGCCACTTCCTCCTGCGATGCTTTCAGTACGCCGTTACGGGATTCCAGGGACAGGTCGTTGATGAGGCGTTCGCTCTCGACAATGATGGCATCGGCGATGGCCTGTGCCGTCTGCGGCTCGAACGCCTTGACCGAGAGGTTGAGAATGGAGGAGGTATGGTCGAAGTTAACTTTGACCACGTTCTTCCAGTATTCGAGCCGATCTTCGATGGGTTGGCCGGGGGCCATGGCGTAAAAAAAATCAGCGCCACGACGGGCAAAGGCCTGCTCCAGATCGACGGTTTTGGAGACGGCCTCGATCATGCGTTCGCTGAGGATATAATCCAGCAGCATGTAGGAATCAGAACCGGTGGAACTACCGCCCGCCCCCTGGGTGAACATGCCAAGGATATCGCCGCTGACCTTGCCATCGATGCTGCGTACCGAGAAGGCAGCCGAGCTATGATACTGATCCGCAGCGACGAATGCCATGTAAGCGCCGGTGAGCGCCGTGGGCACCGCGACACACAGCGCAAAGCCGGCAGCGATAACAACGTGGCGTAGCTTGATCCCCCTAAGCCACTTGCGCCTCAACGGCTGCGCCGTGGTATGGCGCGAGCCATCCCGCTCGGGCTTGATATCAAGCTTCAGGAGATTATCGAAAACCGTTAGGTTGGCGCGCTTTGCCGGAAGCTGTATGTCATCCGCCTTCTTGCCCGGACCTTGGCTGTCGACGCTCATCTCTCGCTCCCCTTCATATTGCGGTCATGGACGCGGATCGCATCCTCGACGTCTTCGAAATATGTCAGCTTTCCATTTTCCAGAACCACACCGGTTTCGCAATAATCTCGAATCGTACCCGTGCTGTGGGATACCATTATCACGTCTGAATCCTGCAAGCGATGCTTGAAAACTTCATGGCACTTCTTCTTGAAATTGGCGTCGCCGACCGCAGTTATCTCATCCACCAGGTAATAGTCGAACTTCACACCCATGCTGACACCAAAGGCGAGCCGGGCCTTCATGCCCGACGAATAGGTCCCGACCGGGGCTTGGTAGAACGCCCCGAGTTCAGCGAAGTCGTCGACATAGGCAATCAACTCGTCCGTATCGACGCCATAGATGCGGGCGACAAAGCGGACATTTTGCTCGCCCGACATACTCGGCTGGAAACTGCCTTGAAAACCGAGCGGCCACGAAATCTTGCCGCCGCGCACAATACGCCCGCGATCCAGTTGCAGCGAGCCCGCAATCAACTGCAGCAACGTCGACTTTCCAGCTCCGTTCCGCCCTAGAAGCCCAACACTGCGGCCGCGGTTGATGACCAGTGATGCGTTCTCGATTATTGGCTTCTTGATGCCCTTCGTGCGGACATATTTGGTCGCCTGCTCCAGCCTGATCATCGGCTCCTCAACACGGACACGGAGCTGGTGAACAGCGCAAGACCGATGAACATAACGGTGAACGTGAAGGAATAGAGATAAAACAAGTCCATCTCATCGGCACGGTATTCCGGATAAAAACCTTTTCGAAACAGCATCACGACGTGGACCAGTGGGTTCAGGAGGACGATGTCGCGGATCGGGCCGGGAAGTGCATCCGGCAGAAAGAACACGCCTGAGATCAGAAACAATGGACGGTTGACGATGTTGAATATCTGCTCATAGAGCGGAAACCGTAGCGATGCCACGTTGTTGAAGATACCCACACCAAGACCCAGCAACGTAGCCGCAAAAATCGCTTCAAGAATTGAGGGCCAGTTGAGATACACCGGCTGGTCGACCGTCATGAGAATGAGGGTGAGAACGCAGAAAGAAACGAGACATGTGGTTCCGGCCTGCAGGATGTAACGGGAAACGATCGTATCGATTGGCGCAACGTTGGGATAGCTTAGTAGGGTCCGATTAGCCTTGACTGCTCCGTTGATATATCCCGCCATCGCAGCATAAAACTGAAATGCTAGATATCCCGTAGCGAAAAACAGCGGGAAACTCTTGCCCAATGCCGGCGTGTGGGTAATCGCCATAAAAATCAGCGAGAGAAATGCGATGTGTCCCGCCGGATCGATGATTGCCCACAGGTAACCACCAGGCTTGCTGCCAAAACGGGTCGACATTTCTCTGACAAGCAGAGCGGCAACGACGCGAATATGGGTGATGAAATAGTACAATCCCCGGCTCCGAATGATCATCAAGCGAATGCGAACCGGCCTATAGGACCGAACATCTCCTAGTCATACCAGCAATGCACCAATCCGCCAACGAACGAATTTCGTAAAATCAATCCGCTAAATTTTTGACCTGATAAGCCGTACCGATAGGACGGCCGATCAACTGCAGGAAGCGATCAATATCGACTGCAGGATGGCGCGAAACATAGACGACATCGCGGCTCTTGATTGGGAAGGTTTGACCAACGATCAAACTATCCGGCCGTGTCATGTCAAGCCGATAAACGATTGGAAAACGACCGTCCCTGTCAGGCGTCATACCCTTGTCGCGCAATTGTCTAAAGCGCTCTCCGCCGAGCAGATCAGCAACAATCTCAGGCTCTTCATATCTGAACACAAAATAACCGGCGGCATTGGAGCGATCGGATGCGCCTCCACCAGCCATCGCGACCGCTTCCAGAATATTCAGATCGTTAGCCCCGAACTCTATGCGGCTGTTCTTCAAGACCTCACCAAGAACCGTAAATGTTCGGGGATCCTTGGTAACAAAAATCTGGTCACCCGGCTCGATGTGAATGTTTTCGGATGGGTTTTCAATAATGGTCTTGAGAAGTGCCGTGCCGGTCTGTTTACCGCGAACAAGGGTAACATAGGATTCGTAAGGCTGAGCACTTGGCCCGCCCGCTTTAGCCACAACCTCAGCAATCGTTTCGCCTACGAGGCTCAATGGGACCATGGAAGGGCGACCGACCGCGCCGGAAACGGTCACATTTCGGGACGCGGTACTTGTGCTGGTGACAAGAACATCTGGCTCGACGGCTTTACCCTTGAGACCGCCGAGAATCTGCTGCCGCGCCTGCTCCAAAGTTCTGCCTGCGAATTTGACAGTGCCGACATAAGGAATTGCCGCCGTGCCATCAGGTTGTACGACGACGTCAAGCGTCGTTTGCTTGCTTTCCGACGTCGAAAACAAACCGTCGGCACCCGCTTCGAAAACCGTAACTTTGAGCTGATCACCTACACCAATAACAACCCGCTTGGCTGCACCACCGATACCAAACCGGCGATGAAGCGTCGTGGTTGAAAAATTTGCGACCATCTGAGCAGAGCGGTGACTCACATCGACCACATCAAATACCGTGGACACGGAATCGCCGGCCACAACCGCGGGTTTCCCGGCCTGTGCGTTGATTTGCATCGCGCTCGGACCTGCGCTTGGCAGCGCTTCACAACCGGCAACACCCGCGCAGGCGAAAACCACAACACCGCGGAAAGTTTTTGGACTCAACAACCGACGCAAATTCTATTCCCCAAAAACCCTAAATTCAGCTGCCTGCGCGTAAACAATGGAGCTATATTCCCCGTATTAGAGGAATGCACGTTTTACTCTCAACACCCTATTAATGAAGACCAAAAAATATGCCCAGCCGTGCACAAGATATTTCTTTGTGACTAACTGTGCTAAACTTATCACGCAGTGGTTTCATTGATGCAACTTCTTTTCTTAGGCCTGGTACGGGGTGGAAATCCACAATCCGCATCAGGCATATTTATGTCATTCGCTACCAACTTCTGAGCGATATCCTTCGCCGCCGCATTTGTTCCTGCTCTGGAGTAAAAGTTGCCTCTCACATGAACAGCGTGCGCTAAGAGTTTAATAAAACTGGCAGTCAGAGCGGAATCGGGCTTTTGAGGTGTTGACCAGAAGTTTTGGAGATCTGACTGATGGGTCATGCCCGGCAGATCGTAGATCGCGCAACCAAGTACCTTCACGGGCACACCCAACCGCAAGCCGTTGAGAACCGCAGTAGAATTAACAGTTACCATGCCAGAGCACTGGTGCGACAGCATGTTCAGATCACCACCGTCAATGAAATGAACGCGTTCTTTGACACCCATGGAGCCTGCAAGAATTTCGATTTTGTCCCGCCAATCAATCAACCCGTTATCCAGCGGATGAAGCTTGATGACCAATTCGACCTCTGGAGACGAGTGGCGTGCAAATGAGTTTAGAACCTCCTCAATCGCTTCAGCCTGACGATGATAGGGCGAATGGGCACGAAGTTGGTAATCTGTTTCAAGTTGAAGTGGATACACAAAAAATGGCTGACCCGACCTTTGAATCGCCCCGATAGCCGCATCCGCCTTCTTCCGGCAGCGGTTTGCTTTCGACAAGCGAATTATCCATCCTGCGTACTCAGCGAGAGGATGGAAAAGAGCGTGCCGCCGGTAGTGCGGAAACAACAGCCCAAGAAAGACATTGGGAAGGTTGTAGGAAAGATCGAGCAATGCCTCCATGAGGAAGCTTTGCTTATACATCGGCTCCATAGAAGGCATTACCAAGGACGCAGCAGCAACGCGTATCCGTTCAGGATCGTTCGGAAATCGAGAATTGGACGACATGCCGTCCCTCTCAACGGTTATCCAGTCGGGGCGCAAATATCCCATTTCAATGACGGTGACCGCGATATCTTTCGACTTTGCCAAGTCTACGGCAATGCGATGGTAGGGGCGCTCCTCACCCAAGAGAACGAGGTCGGTAACATAGCGCGACGCCAATAACTTCTCGATGTAGGCTGGCCAATCCGAAAAACGACCACGATAATTCAAGCCGCCACGGCGACGCCAGAAAAGCCAGTCGCCAACATTCAGATTGACCCGCAAACAGGTGTGGCCAGCATCTTCCAGTTGGTCTGCGATCTTGTAAAACAGTGACGAAGAGGGACCTTGCAGAAAAAGAAAAACCCTATGCGCCTCCGCTGCGGCAACGGGGTTCATGCAAAGCGCTCCTTATAGAGTTTGGCATGCAGCAGGATCGTCTCGAAGAGGTTCCAGGGGGCTTCTTCCCTAGCATGAACATGCGGCCGCGCGGCCGGCTTAGCGGTGCCAAGCGGGACGACGAAGTAGTCGGTACGGGGGTCTGGAAACGGATCCGCATAAGTCTTCAACAAGGGTGCGTGGTCACCATAAAATGCCAACCATACAGGCCGCCCTGACTTGTCGAGTGCGTCGACCAAAGTTGCGAGCGCCGCATCAGCTTTTTGCAATAGCTCTCGGTAAATCTCGACCGGCTCTGTCAAGCCTTCACAACGACCGGCTTCCCAAGGCCCGTGATTTGCCATGGAGGCGACGAACACGAATGACGGCTTGTTTCCCCCCACTCCTTCGATGATGCCAAGGACCTTTTCAGTTAAATCGGCGTCGGAAACATATGGATTGGCTACCGTCGGCTGATGTTCGAATTCGTCAAGCATCGTCATATGTTCGAAACCGAGCAATGGAAGAGCCTTATGGCGCATGAAAAAAGTGCGGTCGTAGGGATGAATGAAGTGCGTGTGCCATCCATTCCGTAGCAATTTGTTAGGCCAGACAATCTCCGAGTAGTTTCCGGCGCGCAGATACGGATAGGAAGCATCGATATGAACTTCATCCGGTTGTAGACCGCTAAGCACCGCAAACTCAGTGCGCAGAGTATATCCGCCTTCGAACACATTTGTGAGCCGTCCCCATTGAACGGCGTCCTGCTTCAGCCGGTCAATGGTCGGCAAGTGCAGAGCGTTGTCGCCCATGTGACGGAGGTCGTAAAAGGATTCCGACTGCCAGACGATGATCAACGGCGCATCGTTGTCCTCTCCATCAATCAGATCCTGTATCGCACGGTGCAGACCATGGGTAATTTCACTCACAACATGGTCACGGTTTTTACCAAGCCACACCAAAAAATGGAGCGTGACGGAGGTGAAAGTTCCGAACCTGATGGTGTTCGGCCTGACTTTTAACGTCTTCAGCAGACGCTCGGACAATCGTGCGACAAACTGGTTTATGGGTTTCACGAAAATGAGTGCAATAGGCGATAGGAAAAGCAAGAGACCGAGCAAAATCCACAGCGGCGGCGCGTTTTTTGGGAGGATGTGTGGTTCGACAACCATGTAAAGCGCCGATACTCCAAAAACGTATGACAACGATACGATCCAGAACAGAATGTTAAATTTAGACGCGTAGAAAATCGTCTTATATTTGAACACATCAACCACGAGGGCTATGTCGGAAAACAGCAACGGTTCGCGGATGAATATGAATTTTACCCGCGATATCGCAGTAAATATGATGAAAAAGCTAGCCGTTGCCTGAGCCGCATATATAGGCCGCCACGAAATCACGAAAAAAAAGAGAAAGACGAACGCTATCACGGGAATGCGCGCACTGTATTCCACCAGCGCTCGCGCCATAGATCGCGGTTGAACGTATTTTTTTTGGGCCTCTTTTGGCAGGGCGAACATATCGGTCGCATACACAAATACTGTCGCTGACAAGAAACACAGAAGTGTCAACTCGATAGGATAGTCGTGAAAAGCAATAGGATTTGGCATCCCGTTTTATTAACCAGCGCTCCAATCTGTGCAACTACGGAAAGTAATCAGCACTTTCTTTTGGGGCTCGGCTGAGACAACCGAAGACAATAATTCTGTTTTAGAACCTTACCCTATCCGATTGTAAATAAAAGGCTTTATGAAAGGACCCAACCAAGAGAGAGCGTTCAACTGCCAGCCAAAGTGCACTTCTTTTTTTCGACGACGTATTCCCGAGAACACACCTTTAGCAACTTTTTCCACAGGCCAGGCTGTGTGGGAACCCAAAAGGGCATGTGCTGCAACCGGTCGTTTTAGGATTTCGCTAGCATATTGAGGCGTCAGTGTATCGGGAGGAAAACTGATACCGATGTGAATGCGTCGCCCGACTTCACTGCGAAGACTTTCCGCAAAAGAGGCCAGAGCGGCCTTTGAAGCGCAGTATGCGGTATAACCCGGAATACCAATTAACGCGGCACCGGATGCGATCATCATGATGCTGCCATGACCTCGGCGTTCCATATCAGGGTAGACAGCCCGGATTGCATTGACGGTGCCGAAGAAGTTCGTCTCAAGTTGCTCGTTAAATTGCGTTGTTGTAAGTTCGCTAAAAAAAGCTGGCTCCACGGTGCCGGCGGACGTAATCAGAACATCGCAATCTCCAAATCTTTCTGAGCACGTTTTGATTGCCTGCGCGATCGCATCCGCATCTTTTACATCTGCTACGAGGGCTTGGACGTTTTCTCCGTACTGAAGTGTGTCAAGAGCGTCTTTGAGGCGATCAGGATTTCGAGCAATGATTGAGACCCTATGGCCCTCGGCCAGCGCCAATTGGGCCACCACTAGACCAATTCCGCTCGACCCTCCCGTAATGATAAAGTGCATGGCAGCCATCAACTGGAAGCGATGGCGCGTTGTAGCGCGTCGAGATCTAGCGACGCTGCTCCAACTTTTTCGTCAACCAAATCGTCAAGTATGGCCGCTGTTGTATCCACAGCGGCATCGATTTGTCCATCCGTATGACCATACGTCAGGAAGAAGCGAATGCGTGCAAGCCGTTCAGGTACCGCCGGATGAATGATCGGCAAGGCATTGATACCTTTGGCAAAAAGCCGATTGCTGAGTTCGACCGCACGAAGGGAATCTCCGACGATCACTGGCACCACGGAATGGCCTTCGCTCGTGCCCGTATCAAGCCCCTTAGCCCGCGCTTTTTCAAGGAAGAGACGTCCGTTATAGTTTAGCTTCGCAACACGATCAGCACTTCGACGCAGAACGGAAAGGCTTGCCAACGCAGCGGCCGCAAGCGGGGGAGCAAGGCCAACGCTGTAGACGAAGCCACCTGCGTTTGCTTTGAGGATTTCAACCAACGCCGCGGAACCCGCGATGTAACCACCACAACTTGACGAGGTCTTCGAGAGTGTTCCCATCCAGATATCAATATCACGCGGATCGATATCGAAATGTTCGAATGTTCCCCTGCCCTTCTCGCCGAGAACGCCAAGCGCGTGAGCTTCATCCACCATCAACCAAAAGGCGTGGTTTTTCCGTAGGTCTAGAATGGCACGCAGATCGGCCACATCACCGTCCATGGAATAGATTCCTTCGACGACGATGAGGATATTTCGAAAGGCACCTTTGGCATTTGTAAGCACACGCTCAAGGTCACGCGCGTCATTGTGTCTGAAACTCAGTCGTTTCGCACCCGACAGCTGCGCGCCCGCAAGCGCACTATTGTGAACGAACTCATCGTGGATGACGAGGTCCTGAGGCCCCATGAGGCAGCTGATAACCGTGAGATTGGTCAGATAACCGCTGACGAAACAGACCGCTGCATCAACACCATAGTTTTCGGCAATGGCGTTTTCCAAATCCAGATGTAACGGCCTCTCGCCGGCAACCAACCTGCTGGCAGATGCGGAAATACCGTAACGGTCTATGGCCGCCTTCGCCGCGGCTTGGACGTCTGGATCGGTGTTTGTACCCAGATAGTCGTAGGACGCAAAATTGCTGAGTTTGCGCCCATCTATCACTGTCTCGGCACCTGCTGCCGATTCATGGGCACGGAAGAACGGGTTTTCGACACCGGCGAAGCCTGCGATGGTTTTTTGGAGTTGCAGCGTTTTGTAGGATGGCAAATCTTCAAATCGGGAGGGTTCGACCCTATGAACAGGATCAACGGCACTTTCGCTTCTTTTTGTCATGAGCTGACCGCGCTGCTGCTTCAGTTTATCCATCATGCCCGATGAGAGAAGCTGTCCTGCTAACTTGTCACCCGGTCGATCTCCTTCGCTCATGCGACATCCGCCAGTGTGGTTGAACCGATATGTTTCATCGTTAGGCCAGACAACAATTCGTCGACGTTACCCTGCGCACCATCCAGAGATTGCCGATTGTGGAGCTTTTCTCTCAATTTGACAACGACATCTCCGACCGTCGTGCCATCGGAAATCGCATTAAGCGGCAGCTCGATACCCGTCTTCTGCTCGAAACTCGTACCAAGCTCCATTGCCATCAGACTATCGAGACCGATATCCCTTAGGACTTTCTCGCGCGAGATATTGGTCTCAGCCATCTGCAGGATCGATGACAGTTCTGCAGCGATCAGGCTGTGTAGAATCTCATCCGTCTCCTCGACCGACTTGCCATCAATCATCGCATAAAGGTCCATCTGTTCACCGGACGCTCCCTGCTGAACCAGCGGATTTGAGCCGATTTTTGAAAAGAGCGGTTTTTTGACAATCGGCAGTCCGGCGGCAGCAGACCAGTCGATATCCGCAATCACCACTGCCCCGCCGTTTATCACGGAAGAGACGCTCGAAAGATATTCTTCGACAAAACGAAGAGCATCCCGTGCCTTCATCGCGGTTTTGCCGATGCGCCTAGAGAGCAGTTCGTTGACATCGGCATTGCGGGCCAGAAAACCGGTGTCGGCGATGGCACCGAAAGCAACCGCAAGAGCAGGCTTTCCGCGTTGACGACGTGCGCAAGCCAGACCTTCAAGATACCCGTTCGCCGCAACGTAATTGGATTGGCCGGGATTGCCGATCATCGTGGTGGCGGACGAGAAGAGAAGGAAGAGATCGAGATCGTCACCATCCGTAAGTTTATCGAGAAGTGCTGCCCCCTCGACCTTGGTGTGTATCACAGGACGATTGCGCTCGGGTGTTAGATTGGTAATCAAGGCGTCGTCCAGCACCATTGCGGCATGAAGGATGCCTTTCATCGGTCCGATCTGGCGCAAATCCTCAAGTAGGCTCGCCAGTTGATGCTCGTTGGTCACATCGCATGCATGGACGGAGGTGCTGACACCGATGCGCTGCCATTGTTCAATCGCATTTTGGGTTTCGACGTCCATCACGCCGCTGCGGGTTGCGAGCGCAATGTGAGACGCACCGTTTTCCGCAAGCCAGTTGGCCGCCTCCAACCCGAAGCCACCGATGCCGCCGACGACGAGATAAACACCTGAGGAGAACTTCAATGCGCTTCTGCTCAACGTCAGGACCCCATCCTTCCCCTTTTTAGGGGGAGTAACGATGATCTTACCGATATGCCCAGAGCTTTGCATCAAACGGAATGCACTGGAAATCTCATCATATGCAAATGTGCGATATGGTAGCGGTTTCAGTTGGTTATCGGCAAAAATTCGAGCAATCTCATCGAATATCCGTTTCGTAGTGTCGGGTGCTGCGACCAGAAGCTGGTCAGCATCGACGCCAAAATATGAAATATTCTTGCGGAACGGACGAAGGCCTATCTTGCTGTCAGCGTAGTAGTCTCGTTTTCCCAACTCCAGAAACCGGCCGAACGGTTTCACCAGTTCGATGCTACGTTCCATCGCTTCCTGAAACAGTGAATTGATGACGACATCGACGCCCGCACCATCGGTCACATTCACGACGTCGTTGAAGAACTCAAGCGAGCGGGAATCGAAGACGTGATCGGCACCGAGTGTGGTTAAAAGATTACGTTTCTCATCCGTGCCGGCAGTCGCGATGACGGTCGCGCCTGTCAGCTTGGCAATTTGCAGCGCTGCCAGGCCGACCCCGCCGGCTCCTCCGTGAATGAGAACCGTCTCCCCGGCGCGCAACCTCCCCAAATCCACAAGAGCGTAATATGCTGTCAGGAAAGTAACGGGCAGCGTGGCTGCCTCGACCAAACCCATATTTTCCGGGATCCGCGTCACCCCTCCGGCAGAGACGACGACATGAGTGGAAAAGGCGTCAGGTCCAATCCCCATGACGCGATCACCTGGTTGCAGATGCCGGACGTTATCGCCTACCGACCGGACAGTGCCGGAAAACTCCATGCCAATTGTCGCACCAGCAAAGCCATCTTCCAACGCCTCTTCAGGAAGCATACCCATGGCCCACATCACGTCCCGGAAATTCAGACCGGTGGCGGCGATCTCAACGAGGACCTCATTGGCAGCAGGGGACTTCACCGCATTCTGCTGCCAGATGATCGTTTCGATCCGCCCTGGCGACTTCTGCGTAATCGACGCGGCGTCGTAATCGGACGTGAGGTTATCTGCGCGCCTGAATGGCCCGGGAACGGCCCTCAAAAACTGGAAGGTGCCATTTTCGCAATCGAACCGAAGTTCGTTTTCGCCTTCGACCTGAAGACCGGTAATTTGTCGCAACGTCCCTTCGGACAAGAGAGTATTGTCGATGTCGACCGAAACGACAGAAATTTCGTCGTACTCATTCTGCAGGACCCGGGCGAAGGCCCAAACACCGTGCGACACCGCGTCTACTTCGGCACTAGTGCTGCTAGTGCCGCCCGGAGCAATGATGAAAAGACGAGGTTTCGACCCAGCGTCGTTGCCAAAGCATTGGCGCAGAGCCTCAGCGAGGAGACCGAGAATATTGACATGGTTTTGTAGGGATTGGGAGTGGTCTGACGGCGATACCTTGTCCACCGTATAGATTATGTCCACTGTCCCCACAGGCGAATTGCGAACAGCTTCTTCGATTTTCGTGCTGTCGCTCAATGATGCTATGTTGACATGAACGTGGTCATCTACACCTGTGTTCAACAAACCAGCGTCGTTCCAGCCAATCGTCACGAGGGATCGAAGCGGATGTTCGACCTCCTGCTTTGACCCTTCGTGCCCTTTCGCAATCAAAACCGACAAGGAGCCTTGCGCAAAGTCCGCCGGTACAACGGAAGCATCCGAAAAACCCAATTGCGTTACCAGCTTCAGCATGCCATCCGCTGAAAGCATTTTTCCGATCGGAAAATCAGAACTTGCAGCCTGCTCAAACCAACCCGGCTGCAAACCGAACAGGAAATCCGCCAGTACACCGTATTGATGATCCACAACCAGCAGTTCAGCGCCAGTTGCAGCAATTTTCTTGAAAGCCTCTCTCAAATCGTCACTGTCTTGAAGACGCGAGAAAATATGGCCGCTAGCGCTGACAGCGAGATCAATGTTTGAAGGCAACTCGATCTCTTCAGTATCAATCACGCTGACATGCGGGTTGCGCGCAAAAGCTGTCTTTAAAGTACTTCTAAGATTTTCGTCATCTTCAAAGATGAGAAGTTGAGCATGATACAACTCAGCCAGCGCTGCAAGTTTCGTGGTCACGGCAACAGACGTCGCGCCGATCTCCACTACGATCGCACCGGGCTGTGAAGCCGTCGCAAGATAGGCTTCAGTGAGATGGCAGGTTTCATCTACACGCTTGCGCGCAATCTCAAGGCCGTTGCGGAAATGATCAAGCGTTGCCTCAGACGATTGATGCGTGGGGAGACGGGCCGCCTCACCTTCAAAAGCCAGCGATTCAAGCGCCGTCAGGGCAAAATGATAATTGTCATTCACGAGTATTGCAGTTGCGCTGCTCGCGGGAAACTGAGCCACTACTTCCCGAATGATTTCGCCGAATGACGGCAGACCTGAATCTGGTGCAATCTGCCAACGTCCAGCTTCAAACCGTGCCAAGCCATAATCTTCGAGGACGATGAAGCAGTTGGCAAAATATGATCTCAGGTCATGACGAGACGCCAAGAGAGGATGTTCGAGGCCACCAAAGCTCTCCAACACTTTCGCTGCAATGTCATAAGATGCGCGATAGACAGATGCGTCTTGAAGGAGCGTTTCTTCGCCGAGCTCGGCGCTCTCATAGGGGGAGAGAACGTCGGGCAAGATTGTGGTACCGCTACCTGAAGGGCGGCTACTCACGTTTTCAAAATGATAGGAAATCGTTTCGAGACTATGGTGAAGTTTGAGAAATGTGCGTTTAAAGCGACAATCATCCAGGATGGCAATGAGTTCGCCGCTAGCATCAAAGAGCTCCACACGGATTTTAAGAGAATGCGGCGAGAACTTCTGGATGTCGATTTGCGCTGAGCGAATATCGCCAGCCGCTGCTCGATACCGCACGCTTCCAAATCTTACCGGAATATAAGGCGCCCCTGCTGCATCGCCCGTCAATTTGGAGAAGAGTGCGACTAGTCCGTGAAATGCGGCATCGACCGAAATCGGATTGAGATTGTATGACAGATAAGGATGTGCGGGTTTGGCTGGCGGAGACAATTGTACCGACAAGGTCTGTTGCGAAGACGATATCCGGACGCCGTTCAACAGCCTGAACGTTGGACCGTAATCGAGACCGAACTGTCTCGCTGTTTCATAAGCCTCACCCGTGTCAATCTCGGCTGCGGTCGCGTCGGTGTCGCTGACAAACGCAACTCTTCCCGTCATGGACTTAACGATCTTGCGAATTCTCGCGACGGCATGCACGCTCCAGTCATCTTCGCTTAAATATTCGCGCGAACGTATTTCTATCTGGCCTGTTTCCGGCGAAACAATTGTTGAAAGCTCCGACAATCTAGACGTTTGCAGCTCTAACGGACGGATGATTTCCAGATTCATCAACTCTATATCGGGCACCCCATATAGCTGACGTGCTGCGGTTACGGCGATTTCGATAAAGGCACTGCCTGGAAGGATCGATTTTCCATCCACGACGTGTTCGGCGATGTCCGGGAATAGGTTGGCATCGATGTGGTTTTTCCACGAAAATGATTTCGGATCGGTGCGCCATCCGAGCAATGTATATTTTTCCGCATTCTGCCCACGCCCAAAAAGATTAACGCCGTCAGATGTCTCCGGAACTCGCAACGTCTCATTTTCGAAAGGAAGGGGTGGCAAGACAACGCTAGCGTTGCGAGCCGACCCCGCGTCAGTAAGCCAAGGCGACACGCCGTTCGCAACTACAGCAGCAACGATATGCGGCAACGGATTGTCATCGCGCGCAGGCCGGGTCAGCGTTGGAACGACGGCGATTACCGATCCGTTTTGGCGGGAATTTTCCGCCAGATAGGCAGAAAGGATCGACCTTGGCGATATTTCGACAAATAGGTTGCAACCTTCACTGATTGCGGTTGCCGTCGCTTCGTTAAAACGAACGATGTCCCGTACATTGTTCCACCAATAGAGCGCGTCGAGGTCATTCCCACCCAAGACCTTTCCCGTGACACTGGAAATGAAAGCGATATTGCCGCTCTGTGTTTCATAAGGCGGCAACTCAACGAAAAAGGCTTCTCGTTCCCTATCAATCAATGAATGGTGAAATGGATAGTTGATGTCTAGAATGTGGACCGGTATCTGAAGTTTACGAGCAGACTCCTTGTAAGCTCTAATCTCCTCGACCGGTCCGGATATTGTGACAGACGACGCCGTATTGACGGCGGCAAGTTCGATGCCCAGTAAGCTGTTGTCTTCTGCAACTTCCATAGCTTTGCCGGCAGAAACTGCCACGGCTGCCATTTGGCCTTCACCCGCCAACGCGTGCTGGTGGCGTGAACGAACAGCCACGATGGCGATAGCATGCTCCAACGACAATATTCCGGCGCAATAAGCGGCGGCGATTTCGCCGACAGAATGACCGAAGACATGGCTTGGCTTAATGTTTCTTTTAAGCAAGATATCCGAAAGGCTGGCCTGTATCGCAAACAGTAAAGCCTGCCCGACCCGGGTATCTGCAATCTCGTCCTTAAGGGTGTCCCCGGTGAGCAGGGTCAGAAGGTCGACATCCAGCCAAGGCTTAAACGCCGAGCATATTTCGGTGATGCGCTGAGCAAACAGCGTATCATGACGATAGGCGTCCATAGCCATTCCGGCCCATTGGCTGCCATTTCCAGCGAATACGAAAGCCGTCTTGGTGTCACCTGCGGGCGCTTCTCCGGTATGCCCCAAACCTGACTTCGAGCCGCCGAGATGCTCTTCAATGCATTTCCGTATGCTCTCGGGAGCGGCACTATCAACCGAAAACCGGTATTTGTGGTGGGTCCGGTTAACGGCGGATGCTGCGACCAACTGATCGAGATCGGTTCTGCTGCTCTGTAATTCCTCGACGTAGCTCTTTAGCAACGTTCGCAACGCGGACTCTGTATGTGCGCTGACCATGAAAGGACCGTTCGTGGATAGTCCTTCGTTTACTGATTTAGCAGGGTCCGAGATTACGATATGTGCATTCGTACCACCAAAGCCAAACGAGTTAATTCCAGCGAGCCGACGCTTGTCATCACGCGGAATCTCGTGCCCCGCGCGATTGACGTCGACGTGCAAGTCTTCGAAATCGATATCGGAGTTCAACTGTTCTGCATGAAGCGACGCGGGGAGGAAGTTATGCTGCAAGGAAAGCATGGCTTTAATCAAACCAAACATTCCTGAGGCGGGTTCGGAGTGACCCACATTTGACTTGACCGACCCAACCAGCAACCTATCACGGCGCTTACGTCCCAATTCTCTTCCGATGGCCCAAAGTTCCGCCGGGTCGCCAACTTTGGTCCCGGTACCGTGACCCTCGATAAACGCGAGATCATTGGGATCAAGCTGATGTTGGCTGTAGATATTGCTTAACAACTCCGCCTGCATCTCGCGTGACGGTAGAGAAATTCCGTTGGTCCGCCCCGCCGAATTCAGGCCAGTCGCGACAATCGTGGCATAGCTGCGATCATTGTTGAGGGTGGAGTTTTCAGTTGCCCTGAGTACGACAACGCCTCCACCTTCGGACCTCACATATCCTTGCCCGTCCTCGCCATAGGCGCGACACACTCCTTCTGGAGACAGCATGCGGGCTTGCGAAAAACCTATAAATGAGAATGGATGGGCAAGAATGTTGACCCCGCCGACAATAGCCGTGTCGATTTCGCCGCTTTGAAGGGAGCGTACTGCCTGATCGAGCGCCACCAGAGACGAGGAACATGCAGTATCGATCGTTAGGCTTGGTCCGTTAAGGCCAAAAACATGGGAAATACGATTTGATATGATCGAGAGCGTGTTACCAGTCATGAAATACGGACCGCCTGCAGCGGGGTCCTCTACAAATGTATTACCGGTATCGAGGCTGGACGCGCCGACATAAACGCCAACACGCTCCTTCTGTAGCATCGGCAAGCTTATTGACGCATCTTCCAAGGCGCGCCACACGAGCTGCAACAACATACGTTGCTGAGGATCCATAAACATGGCCTCGCGCACAGTAAGACCGAAGACTGCGGGGTCAAAGTCGTTGATATTGTCTACAATTCCAGAAGCGAACGTATAGGCTTTCCCAGGAATTCCTGGAACAGGGTGCCAAAAACGTGCGTGGCCCCATCTTTCTTCCGGCACCGTCGTAACGACAAAGCGCTCTTCTCTCAAGAGCTTGAAAAATTCGTCAACATTAGACACGGAAGGTGCCCGAATTGAACGCCCGATAATCTCAACAGCCATAGTCAACTTCTATATTCGCAATCACAGATAGTTTGAATGCATGAAAGATACCCGACGATCAACCCTTAATCACGAGGTCTTGCATCCATTTGTGGGATTTTGAAATGTGACCTAGGCCCCATCGTCCCTCCAGTTTTCAGGAGAGTCTGGGGTTTCAATCTGGCCTTATGCGGGTGCAATCCATCACTAAATTGGCAAACATGACGCGTTTTGCGACGGTTGCGCTTACCGTCAAGAAGACACTCGTCCTAATGCATAAACCACGGCCGCGTTGAAATCCTCTTCTGACTTAAAACTACGCCTTGGCAAAATGAGCGCTTCTCGTTCTGAAATCGCAGAAATCATATGGTCTTTCTCCCGCAACACTCGTTTTACCGTGTTCCATGGAATTACAGAACTGGCCACAGAAGACCGGCTTTGAATGCCTGTTTCGTCCATCGTGATAGTGATGGTCGAACCGGCAGAGGCCAACTTCCTATAGTGAAGATACGAAACTCCCCAGACGATCCATTGATTGGCAATCGTGACCGCACACACAAAGATCAAAAGCGCTGTAAAAGCGGATGCCGAAATACTATCGGCGGCGACCCTGCGCATCATTTCTAGTGGGTCGTAAATTTTCATGAAGAAGACCATCAAACACCAAACGGAGGCCACTAGGAGCGCGAATGTGAAGAGATTTCTGCCGAACGACCGTCTCGTAATAGCCGATGTCATCGCGGCATAATCGCGTGGGGTTAGGGTGTACGTGATTTCAAATCTCTCATCGTTCATTGTGATGACCCCAATTCTTCGTAATCGTTCCTCAAGGTACAGTTTTCGCCTCTTTCGATCAGCCCGAATTTTCACAACAAGCGAACGTGGCACATCGGCGTCGCGGCAGGAAATGGCGCGAAGCAGTTTGGGCATTGATAGCGGAGACCACTCATATATCGCGGTTAGTTCGAGATTTCCATTCGGTAGCAAGGACGGCGTAGATGTACTCATCTCCCCAAACATCTTTGAAGCGGTCGTTCTGGATCAAATGCGCTTCGCGGCGTAGTCTCAGGCGCTCCACCACACCGACCGAACCCACGTTTGCAGCATCCAGTCGCGCGAAAATTCTGTGAAATCCAAACGAAGAGAAGCTTATGTTGATCATCGCGGCAACCGCTTCCGTCGCATATCCATTTCCGGCAAAGGCTGGATTGAAAATGTATCCAACCTCTCCCTGTAGCGCATCCACGCTTGCCAGCTTTAACAGGACTTCACCGATCAGCGCCCTGTCATCCTTTCGCTCGACTGCCAATCGGTACGTGTCGCTATCATGGTCGAATGGTGCGTCCATTATCTTCGAGAACTGCTCTTGCAGAGCGTCTCCCATCGGAGGTGCCGCATATAGATAACGGTAAACCTCTTGCAGAGAATGGTAAGCTGCATAGTCGGAGAAATCACCTCTTGTGAATTCGCGCAGGAAAAGCCGGTTTGTCGAGAGCGGTAAGTCTGGTCTTCGGAATTGCATGAAGTGCCCAATCTGCTTGCCTACGCCATCGCCGTAAGCTCGATGAAGGCGGTCATTTTGTGTGGGCTATAAAATAGGGCGTCTTCCGCTGCTAACAATGACCGCAATCGGCGCTACGCGAACAGCTGAGCAAAATTATTTTACGAGATATGACTGAACAGGCTGACCAGCCAGAAGTCGATTTGACCAAACGGGATGATATTCGCAATCAAGCCCACGACCGCTGACGTTACGATAATTAAAGCGACACCGACAAGCACTCCGAGCAATATACCCGCTGATGCTTTTCGAGGGTGGCGAGCGATTGAACAGGCTAAAGCGAGAGAAAGAACGGTGAAGCACAACAGTAGAGCATTTTCTGAGATGGACCATGTCAATTCGAAATTCTCCATTTCAATCGTTGTCCTTCATCGGTGCCATGCGCCATATAGGCGTGCTTTCAGCAAACTTCATTTCACGGCCGCGATGGCAACCCATTCGGTCGGCTTGCGGTCGTATGCCCCACCTGTCCAAGCCTCGGCCTCAATCTCCCGCCAGGGTGCTGACGCTTCCCAAAGCGATATCAACATATCCTGCGGAAAATAGTTGTAATAGCGACCGAGGGCATCCGTCCCCTCCTCAACACCTGATTTGAAACTCGCCCAAACGACAGCATTCTCAGCCATCGCGCGGTAGACTTTCTTGATGATACCACCAAGTTCATTTCGTGGCACATGGGTTAGAGAAGCGCAGGCATAAACTCCATCATATAGACTGATGGCATCCAACTCGTTGAACAACATCGTTTTGACGGGCTGCCCGATGCGAAGTGAAGCTATTGCCGCGAGTTCAGGTGACCCGTCAGTGGCATCCAGATTGAAGTCCTTTTCAAGGATGGCGGCAGCATCAGTGCCACCACCCGTACCCAGTTCCAATACTCTACCATTTGGCTTGCATTTGCTGAGGAAGTCGAACAGTCTAGGATTGGGCGCACTTTCATCGGCGACATATTCCTTCGAATTTGTGTCGTAAAATTTCAGTGTAATATCTGCCATGGGAACCCGCTCTTCTCGTTTTCGCAAGCATGAAAATCGCGTCAACGTCACAAGCAACATGAAGCCGAACGGTGATCTTGCAAACGGTGACGCGTAAGTCACTTCTTCGCACCGCTGGCTGTGAGGATGTGTCTAAAGGATTCACTGCCCGTTTCCCTTGCAAACGACAGAGCCGTTTCACCATCGTTCCCGACTGCTTTCGGATCGGCTCCATACCCAATAAGGGCTGCAACCACATCAGGCCCATTCTCCTGATTGTTCGTCTGCATCATCAAAGGCGTCCATCCTCGTTTGTCGCGGGCCTCGACATTTGCGCCTCTCTCAACCAGCAAAGACACTGCGTCAGGATCGGTCACAATGTGAAGAATGGTAACGCCCTCATCGTTCACCGCGTTGATGTCCGCTCCATTTGCAAGCAAGAGATTGAGCACGTCTTCATCGGGATACATATCGAGCAGATGTATCGGCTGAAATCCGTATTTGTCCGCCGAGATTGCCAGCTGCGGATCAGCTGCGAGCATCGTCCGAACCGTTTCGGTCTCGCCAGCGTGTACGGCGTCGTGAAAAGCCTTCATCGCGTTGCCGTCCGACGCGGTCGCTGATGCCGCGGATAGTGCTAAAATAGGCAAAAAGCGATAAAACCATCGCAACATAGCTATCTCCTCAGGTTTTCTCGCTATCTGTCAGGACGTAGGCCGTTCACTCAAATGGTATTTCCACTTTACGAGCGCAAATGACAGGGGTAGCCGAAACGGTTTACCCAGGGAATAGGCCCCGCACTATCGGAAGTGGCAAGATTTTTCGATTTCCATTAGATAAGGAAGCGAAATGCAACCAACAGGAAAATGGAACGATGGATGTCAGTTCTTGCGAAAAAGCCATCGCAAAGCATCTCGAAGACGTGTTCGGACAACGCCCGAAAATTTTCATCCATCGAGAGACCAAGGACGACCCGTTCTTTATCGGAATTACCAGAGTAGCGGACTATCCAGCGTCGGGTATGGTAACGATGAGTACAATCGGTACATCAAGCTACCCCCTTTTCCAAGACGATGGCGCAGAATATCCAGACACAAGGGTTGAATTCATTGCCTCTGCACAAGCAGGTCAAGACGCCGATATGGAGCAAGCGCTGTTTCGAGCTGCTGTCTTTGTAGGCAAGATTAAAGGATTTGCGCGTCCCGGCATCTTCTTGCACAACTTGATCGGGCAGTTTCGAAACTCAACCCATGTACCGCACGCATTTCTTACAACTCCTTTTGCTTATGATGGTCTGGAAGACATGAAGGTCTTTTCTGGTCAGCGTGTGTCATGGCTACAGGTGCTTCCGGTATCCGAAGAGGAGATTTCGTACGCGCAAGAAAATTCTACCGATGTGTTGGAGGACCTGTTTGAAAGAGAAGACATCGAATGGGAAAATATTGATCGTCTATCCGCCGTTTAGCTATCAGGAGTTCAGTCTGATTTTTTGAAGCAATAGCAACTATCGATGCATCGGCTCTCCGATCCTTCGCACCGGCTGAGCCGGATACGGACCGTAATCCCTCAACTGCATCTCATGTGCTTGGGCTAGAATGGCCATATGCGGTTTGGTATTGATCGCGAGGCTGAATAGAGCCTTATCGGGTGCGTAAAAGTGCTGTCGCACAGCTTTTCCGACGGTGTGCGGTGCCCAAACCTGAATTCCGATACGTCAAGGATGCATTTTTGCTCCCTTTACGATCTTATCGACCACCTTCTTTTCGGCTCTAAGTGCCAGTCCTACCAGTTTCGAATTGTCTGGGCCGAACTGGGCGAACACCTCCCTGTTGGCGGCGTCGTGCCCTGTTGAAAACATCTCCTCGATATAAGCCGAGGCTGTAACGTCGCGGTCGAGAACCCGCCTATGAATCGTGCGCAGCGTATCCTGATCCGCGGCGAGGACCACGATTGGCTGGATCGTCATGGGATTGTAGACATGACCAACCGCATCCCGATATGGTTCGCCGATGATGGCTGGTGTCTGGGCAACGATGCCGCTGGTCAGGAAGGCGGTGACGTTCAACTTCTGCCAGGTTGCGAGGTCATTGCGGATAACGATTGCGATCTTGGTGTCGAACATGCGGTTGAACTCCATTCAGGGTATCGAGGGAAAAGAAGACCTAGCTCCGAGCAAGGCGGGCGGTCTTGAACGTTCGTGCAAAGTCGGATTTGCCGACGGCATGCGTATCGCTGCGCCCTCTCATGGTGTTGAGCGGATTGAAGCCCGGTTTCATGGCAACGCATTTTCGCCGCATCGTCACGACACCTACGCGTTAGGGCTGACGCTCCACGGCGTACAGACATTCCGCTATCGCGGGACCGAGCGATTCAGCAGCCCCGGAAACGTGATCGTGCTGCATCCCGATGAGCTGCATGATGGCGCTGCAGGTACCGAGGATGGGTTGATCTATCGGATGATCTATCTGCCTCCCGACCTGATTGGCGCAGTCAATGATTACCGTCACGCCCTTCCATTCGTTCCCGATCCGGTCGTTGCCGACATCGGCCTCTGGCAGGCACTGGCAGAGATTCTTTTCGATCTGAGCGAAGAGCCAAGCGACCTGATCATGGACGACGTTGTGATGCGGCTGGCATCGGGGCTCTCTCGTCAGGCAGGTGCTTCGCCGAGACCGATCGCAAGGTCGGCAAAGTCTGCGGTCCTCCGGGCCCGCGACTTCATCGAGAGCCACCACACAGAAGTCGTTCACTCAGAAGCACTGGAAGCTGCGTCTGGGTTGGACCGTTACGAACTGGCCAGACAGTTTCGCAGAATGCTTGGTACCAGTCCGCATCGATACCTCATCATGCGCAGACTGGAATTGGCGAAACGGTCTATCGCGGCTGGCAAAGGTCTGGCGCAGTCGGCAGCAGATGCGGGCTTTGCCGACCAGGCACATTTTACCCGCCATTTCCGCAAAGCCTTCGGCATGACGCCAGGGCACTGGCTGGCAATGCGTTCTGCAAGCTCTGGCTGAGTTTTGATTGTATTTGAATTGTCATCGGACGCGACCAAGCTTGGTAAAGGCGATCGCGGGCGAATACGATCCGCCCGCTTGTGCATCATGCTGCGTCGATTACGGGATAGTCCGTGTAACCTTCAGCGCCGCCGCCTGCGTAAAACAAAGCAGGTTTTGGGTCATTAAGCGTAGCACCCGTCTTGAGACGCCGCACAAGATCGGGATTGGCGAGTGCCATGACGCCTAACGCCTCTATATCGGCAAGTCCTGCTGCGACATCGGCACCTATCTGTTCACGCGAACGACCAGGCCGATTGAGGATCAGTGGGCCACCGAAAGAGCGGCGCATATCTTCCAGCAACAGATCGGTGCGAGTGTAGAGAACATGTATATAAGCCAAACCCATCTTGCCAAGTTCGACTGCGAGATACCGATACAGTTCATCGTTGTCCTGACCTTCGGCAATGCCGCCTGTCGCAACACCCGGTGAGAGGCGAATGGCAGTTTTCTGCGGACCGATGGCATCGACGACCGCACGGACGACATCGATAGCAAATCGCGCACGTCTTTCCATGGTTCCTCCGTAATCATCGGTCCGGTGGTTAGAATCCGATGCCAGAAATTGATGCACCAGATATCCATTCGCGCCGTGGATTTCGACACCATCGGCACCAGCGTCGATCGCGCGCTTTGCGGCGCTGGCGAAATCCGCAATTGTCTGTTGGATTTCCTCTTTCTGCAGCGCGCGCGGTGGGGGGACGGGCTGCATCCCGCTCATCGTGAACATCGCCTCTCCGGATGCGATTGCCGATGGCGCAACGGGCTGATTATGATGCGGAGTGTTACCAGGGTGAGACCGTCTGCCGACATGCATGAGCTGTATGAATAGGCACCCATCTGCCGCATGGACGGCGTCAGTGACCTTGCGCCAGCCAGCGACGTGCTCGTCAGTGTAAATACCAGGGGTCGCCAGGTATCCTTGGCCATCGTCAGACGGCTGGGTTCCTTCGCTAATCAGTAGCCCGAGCGATGCTCGCTGTGCGTAATATTCCGGCGCGAGGTCTCCGGGTGTTCCGTCAAGCTTGGCGCGGCTGCGGGTCATCGGTGCCATGGCCAGACGATGCGGCAGGGTAATCCCGCCAAGTGTGAATGGGCTCCAGATATCGGTCATCAGATTCTCCGGTGAAAGGTGTAGGGGTAGCTGGCGAGCCTCCTCGCCAGTTGCGGTTCAGTAATTTGGCTTGGCTGTCCGTCGGTCTTGTTAGCTGGCCGAAGCAAGACTCTCCGCAAACTCACGGTAGCTGTGCAGCGGGCGCTTCAGCATCGCCACAAGCCGTTCGACATCGCCTTCATTCGGGATCATGCCGTCGGTGACGTAGCGTTCTGCCATCAAACGCATTTCATAAGCGGTCCACTTCGGCATAAAGCTCGCCATGTTCTGTTCGAAACCCCTCGGATCATCACCGCCATAGACGATATCGCGACCCAGGACCTCGGACCAGATTGCAGCAACCTTGGGTCCCGTAAGCGTGTCGGGACCGACAAGATTGATCGTTTCGACTGGCAAGAGTTCGGAGGCCTGATCTCGGCGGATCAGTTCGATTGCAGCGACCTCGGCAATATCGCGCGCATCAACCATTGCAACGCCCTTGGAGCCGATCGGCATCGGATATACGCCGTGATTGAGAACGACATCCTTGATCATTATCTCGTTGTCGATGAAGTAGGTCGGGCGCAGGATCGTGGCGCTGAATCCCATCTCGCTCAGCATACGTTCGCCACCCGCCTTCACGGCAAAATGCGGGACGTTGACGGAGTTTTCGGCGTTGAACACCGAGAGATAAACGACGCGTTCGACACCCGCCTCTTTGGCAATGTTGAGGGTGATGAGAGCCTGAGTGAACTCGTCGCCCGTGACAGCATTGAGAAGGAACAAGGTGCGGACACCTTTGAATGCATCGCGAAGAGCATCGAGGTCGAGCAATTCGCTCTGGGCAATCTCGACGCCCTCCGGAAAGTTTGCCTTCGCGGCGTCGCGCGTCAGAACACGAATCTTGGCGTTGCGTTCAATGAGTTGGTTTACGACGTGGCGGCCAACACGGCCGCTGGCACCGATTACGAGAATGGTCATGAATGTAGCTCCTTGTGAGGCCGCTAGGGCGCTGTTGACATCTCCAAAGTTAGATGATCCAAATTTCCTCAAATAGACATTATTTCTGGACGCATCGTCTCACAGGTGGAACACATGGATTTGCTCGCACTGGCGGATTTCAACCTTGTTGCTAGGCATGGCGGGTTCGGCAAAGCAGCGCGCCACGCCGGGCGGCCGAAAGCCACACTATCCCGACGCGTGGCCGATCTTGAGGCGAGCCTGGGTCTTCGGCTCTTCGAGCGCGGCGCACGAGACCTCAAATTGACGGAAGAAGGTCGAGCCCTCTTCGAGCGGACCACGCAACTGCTGACGGAGCTGGAAGAAACGGCAACTGCTATCGCATCAGGGGGTCAATCGCCACGTGGACGTTTGCGCATCAGCGCCCCGCTCATGTTTGCACAGGCAGCCTTGGGAAAGCTGGCTGCTGGATTTGTGCTGAGATATCCCGAGATGCGGGTCGAGATCGTCGTGGAAGATCGCGCCGTGGATATGATTGAGGAGGCTTACGATCTTGTCATCCGCGTCAATCCTCAACCCGATGTCAACCTCGTTGGTCGGGCTTTTCTTCGTGACCGACAGGTCGTTGTTGCTGCTCCAGGCCTCGCCTGGCCGGAGCCGGATAAGGGAGTGCCATCAGTGGTTCGCAGCTTGGTCGGCAGGCCAGACACTTGGAATGTGGTGACGGGTTCAGGGCCTGCCAAGCTTGCGACCAAGCCGGTGCTTGGTATGTCGTCGAACACGATGCTGCGGGATGCGGTCTTGATGGGTGCGGGCGTCGCACGGCTGCCGCTTTCTTTGGTCAGCAAAGACATCGCCTCCGGTCGTCTCCATCACTGGGGCGATGTCGAGGGTGCCGAAACGGCACTTTGGGCGCTTTACCCTTCGCGGCGTCTGCTCAGCGCGCGTGTATCAGCCTTTCTCGATTATCTTAAAGAAGCCTTTCCGCAAGGAACGCCGGAAGAACTCGCCGCCTATTTGAGCTGACGTAGAGCGTCTACACTGTACGGCCTCCAAGCGGCCTCAAGCCTATCAGAGACGAGGTTTAAGCGCTGGTGCGCGCCCAGAATCGCCTGAGTTCGGTTCGCCCCTCGGTTCTATCAAGAGAACCTTCACCTCGTCTCTAGCCCGTGGTCGATGCACCACGCCCTTGGGAACGACAATCATCTCGCCGGCTTTCACGGTTCGAGACGGCTCGCCTTCGATGTCGAGCTCCATCTCTCCCTCCAACACAAGGAAGAAATCATCAGTCGTGTCATGCTTGTGGAACGGATATTCGCCCTTGAACTTCACGACCATCACATCGTTCTCGTTGTAATCGGCGATCACATGCGGATCCCAGTGACCTGAAAACAGGCTAAGCTTCTCGTCGAGATTGATGGATTCCATTTGCTATCCTTTGTTGGCTTGAAAGCAACCGCTCAGCCCAACAGTTACACTGGACATCGAACTGGGTATTGAACGATCGTGCAAGCACGACAGGTTCCTGCAGAAGGGTTGCGGAAAAGGCTTCAGATCGCGGAAACCTTTTCCAGAGCGGAACGTCGTCATTCGTTGATGAGGACGACCTTCCCCTGCATGCTTCCTCGCCCTGCCCGATCATGGGCAGCGCAGGCCGCAGCCATTGGAAACGTACTGTCGATCACCACCCGGATCGTGCCGTCATCGAGCAGACGACCCGCCTGTGCCAATTGTGCACCATTGGAGCGCACCTGAGCCGTTGATACGACAATGCCGCGTCGTTGGGCCTCTTCATGGCCGGAGAAGCCGAGCGGATTGACCAGATAGAGCGCGCCACCTTTCTTGATGACATTCAGGAAGCGCTCCATGTTCGAGCCACCAACCGCGTCGATCACCAAATCGACATCCCGCATGACCCTCTCGGCTGACTGCTTCGTATAGTCGATGAACTCGTCTGCTCCGAGATCGGCAAGAAGCGTCTCGTGCCTTCCGGAAGCAACAGCAATGACTTGGGCGCCCTTCCATTTCGCCAACTGAACCATCAGGTGTCCTACCCCACCGGCAGCGCCATTCACGATTACGGTCTTGCCATCGAGCCCTACTGGTGAATGGTTGAAGCTCTGGAACGGGTTCGGCTCATCGTGGCCAAGCTCTACGAGAAACTGCCATGCCGTCAGCAGCGACATTGGAGCGGCGGCGGCATGCACATGATCGACACTTTTAGGTTTCAGTGCGAGATCCGAGGCCGGGACTTTTACATAGTCGGCATAGGCATTGCTGCCGGTCATGAGGTCGTGGGGGAAACGCATCATGCCATAGACCTCGTCACCGACGCCGAATGCGTGGACATCCTCCCCGACTGCGCTGACGACACCGGAGATGTCTGTTCCCAAGATCAATGGAAAGACAGGGTTGGGTCGCCACTCCGGCGGAAGCGCACGGTAGCCGTCCCGCAAATAAAGATCAGGGGGATTGAGACTTGCCGCATGCACCCGGACAAGGACCTCGCCCTGTTTGGCAACAGGCCGCGGAGCCTCTTCGTAACGCAGGACCTCTGGGCCACCAAATTCGTGCAGGCGCACTGCTTTCATCATCTCGGTCATATCAAACTCTTTCAAATTGAGATTTCGCTGACCAGATGTACGTGCATCCTTCGAGATTGATAATGTCGCTCAATTTCGCTTTACTAGTGCCATGAAGGAACAAATTGGAATCGAAAGGCTGACCGGCTTGATCGCCTTTGCGCGCGCCGGATCGCTGGGCAGCTATACGGCGGCAGCGCGGTCGCTTGCCATCTCGCCATCAGCGGTCAGTAAAAGCGTCCAGAGACTGGAAAGCCACCTGGGCGTTTCGCTGTTCACCCGAACGACGCGATCTCTCACTCTCACCACTGAAGGCCGTGACCTGCATGAACGCGCACTGCGGCTGCTACGGGATGCCGAGGACATCGAGCAGGCCGCAAAGTCCGTGCGTTCCGAACCGGCGGGAACCTTGCGCATTGCGGCTTCACTTCCGATTGGCCTGCATGTCATTTCACCTTTGCTGCCTAGGTTTCGCGCACGTCATCCAAAGGTTTCGATCGATCTCAGACTGAATGATCAGAGGGTGGACCTTATCGAAGAGGGTATAGATCTGGCTGTTCGCATCGGCGACCTTCCCGACTCCCGGCTTCTATCACGGAAACTTTCTCCGCATCTGCTTTGCTGCTACGCCTCCCCGGAGTATCTGGCAGCCTATGGCACGCCAACCCACCCCGATCATCTGCAGCAGCACCAGACGGTCAACCTGCGCTACCAGAGCAGTGGTCGATTGTTCCGTTGGCCATTTAAGTTCGGCGAGCGAGACATCGAGATCGTGCCGTCGTCGGCAATCATCGTCGATGCGAGCGAGGCTGTCATAACAACGATCGCAGCGGGAGCGGGAATAGGAATGGCGACGAGCTTCATGGCCGCGCCATGGGTGGACCGTGGTCAACTGGTCCCTGTCCTATCCGATTTCTCTGTCGAACGTCACAACATCACAGCCGTCTGGCCGGAAAGCCGCCGGACTAACCCCGCTGTGAGAGCCTTCCTGAGCATCTTGATGGAGAGTTTTGGTAAAAGGGAGGGATAAGCAAGATCAGTTTCAGTTCCTCGTCTGCCGTCAACAGGCTCGTTGACTTGGAAGAGATGAGCCACCATTTGTGTGACATGCCGAGTGTGAAAAAGATGAGATCGAACTGGTCAGGACATGGACCCTGACAGCCACCGTAACAATGGGATCGGCCGTTCGGGCGAAAGGCGTTCCTGAGGAAATACAAGCAAGGCTGCCTGCGATCTCTAAAAAGTCGATCTCGCTGGTGGGCGTCGATCTCACACTGGCGATGACAGCCAACGAAAAGACCTAATTCAACGCGGCAGCGGCTATCCGGACTGTGTTCGGTCCACCCCTCTTTCATGAGACGGCTGGTCCCTGCATTCAGGGCAGCGATCGGATTCCGCAAATCATGTCCGAGAACGGCGATGAACTGTTCGCGCAGTTCGGCAATCTCACGCTCGCTCTCCAGCAATGCCGCTGTCGCTCTCAACCGTTCCTCAGTGTCGAGATGATAGGCAATGAGTTCTGCAAACAGCTTGAAAGTTCCGAGAACCTGTGGATTTTTCACCTTCGCGGGGTTTGGGTCGATTACACAAAGGGTTCACTGTTTCCTCCCTCAGCACCGAAGACGGTGCCTCAGCTCCGCAGCTTGATCTTGGATTGTGATAGTGACGGTCTGGAGTTGGACTGCATTAATCTTGAACGGAACCAAACGCCCTGTGTTGAATTTTTTAAGACACCCCACAGGAGGCCGTATATGAACAAGGACACGAAAGCTCAGAGAGCAATTGAAGAGACTGACAAAAAGCCAGTTGATGGCCAGGACCACCCCGCCGCCGGCCCTCATGCGAAGAAACATTTGACTGACGAGAGCAAGACACCGGGCACCGGAGCGCTGGCTGATCGCGAAGATGAAAGTGTTTCTCCAGGCGGTGGCTGAACCGTCGTAGGAGCTTTCGCAAGCCAATCGCGCACCACCGCACTCAAATTTGATTGGCATCGAGGGCGGTCCGCCTCCGAAACCCAATCGGCATATTCCTCGGCTTTGCAGAAGGAACTAATACACGCACATACAGTTAGACAGTCTCTACAACTAAAAATTTTATGAGGAGACTTTCCAATGGGCCGTGGCATATTACTCTGGATGCTGGGTATTCCCCTTCCAATCATCATCCTCCTCGCCATTTTTCTAAGATAGGAATGGCGATGTCATTATCTAGCGCCACGGGTGCAATGCCCGTCGAATCATCCCAGACTGCGATGTCGTGGGGTCCCATCATTGGTGGAGCCGTCGCTGCGACAGGTGTCACACTGATACTCCTGCTCCTTGGCTCGGGATTTGGTCTCACCATGGTCTCTCCATGGTCGGGAGAGAGCAGTTCGGCTGCTACCTTGGGTGTGACAGCGGCGATCTGGCTGATCGTCGTCCAATGGCTATCTTCGGCACTTGGCGGATATCTGACTGGGCGACTGCGGACGAAGTGGGCGGCCGTCCACACGGACGAGGTGTTCTTTCGCGACACCGCGCATGGGTTCCTGAGCTGGGCTCTCGCCACCGTTCTGGTCATGGGCTTTCTCGCGTCTTCGCTGACGTCTCTCGCCGGAGCCGGTGCTTCTGCCGTAGGTTCTGCCGCATCGACTGCCACCATGGCGGGAGCCGCATCGGCCGCGTCGTCGACCGACGGTGCTGATCTATCGACTTCGTATTTCACCGACGCACTTCTGCGGCCGGAACGGGTAACGGCAGAAGCGATGACAGACAACGCTGCAGCAGTGTCCGAGGTGTCGCGTATTCTCCTCCACGGCGCCGCAAATGGTGAAGTAGCTGAACCCGATCGTGCATACGTCGCCAGCATCGTTTCGGCAAGAACAGGTCTGAATGAGGCGGACGCTCGTGCGCGTGTCGATACAGTGCTCGGCCAGATCGAAGCGGCCAAGGTGAAGGCGCAGGAAGCAGCCGATACCGCACGCAAGGCAGCGGCAACCACCGCTCTCGTCGGTGCAATCTCATTGCTGGTTGGAGCGTTTATTGCTTCGGCCGCGGCAGCACTTGGCGGCAAGCAGCGTGACGACGAAGAAGACCTATTGATCTCACGCGGTTAATCAATGTCCGACAACCTATGGGGTGCCACTGGCACCCCATTGCTTTTTCGAACGTCTATGAACCGTTCGATCCGTTCCGCGAAGCGGTCAGTGGTTTTGTTAAGCCGTCAGGTCGTGAAGATCGGTCGTTATCGCCGGAACGACTGAAAACTCTGAAAACCGGACATCCAGCCCACCGCGCTCCGGTGTGCATGCTGTCAGCCCGACGAGGTAACGAGACACCTCTGGAAACGGGGCAAGACGCAGCAATGGCCACATTCTACCGTCGACCGCTCTTGGCAGCGGAAGGAGACATTGAGATGCGAAACCAGTCGGCCCGCATCCCATAATCGCTGAATGCGCATCACCAACTCTTTTGCAAAAGTTCGCCTGATGGAGCGCAGGCGTAGAAACCTGCTGTGGGTCCATATGCGTGGCTCGTTGCTAGAGCGAATGCAGGACGCGCGCCATCTTCGGGTGAGTGCCCCGCTCCGTTGCCCGTCATATCAGTCGATGTGAGGCCGGGGTCCACCGCATTGACTTTGATCCCCTCCCGATCCAGCTCCTTCGCGAGCTTTACGGTCAACATGTTCAGCGCAGTCTTGGAGGCGCAGTATCCGCCAAAACCGACCGTCCATGTTTCGCTGCGCATGTCCAGGGCGTCTGTCAGCGAACTCAGTCCGCTGCTCATCATGACAATCCGGGCCGCTGTCGATTTGCGCAACAACGGCAAGAAGGCTTGAGTGACGCGCATTACCCCGAATACGTTGGTGTTGAACATCTGCTGCATCTCATCGATTGACTCCTCGGCAAGAGAGGGAGGCGGACCGAACATGAGCCCGGCATTGTTGACCAAAACGTCGAGACGCCCCACCTCCCTCTCGACGGTTTTGGCGGCGTTGGAAACGCTCGCATCGTCTGTGACATCGAGTTGCAATGTACGGGCGTCGATCCCGTCTCCTCGCAGTTCGCCAGCTGCTAACTCCCCCCGTGAGATATCTCGGCAACCCAGCCAGACCGTGTGTCCGGCTGCGCCAAGCTGCCGCGCGATGGCGAACCCAATTCCCTTGTTTGCTCCCGTGACGAGCGCATTGGGCGATGTGTGAGTCATAATAAAGTCCCTGACCATTTCGATGCCAGAGACATACTACGAATTTCGTATTATTCAACCTTCGTATTTTGCGATTTGTTGGGTAAGCCTCAGAAATTCGGTTTGGTCAACGGGACCGAGGGCTTGAAGCATTGCTTTGCAGGAGGCTCGGTATCCGTCGACATAGCCTGCAACGGCTTCCTTTCCCTTGTTTGTGATCGTGAGAGCCACTGACCTGCGGTTTGCCTCTGGCCGCTGCCGTTCAATCATCTCCCGACGGACCAGCCGGTCAACCGAAGACGACATTGTCGTCAGAGCGACCTGAAGATGCCGGGCAACATCCCCCAGGTTACAGTCGGGATGCTCCTCGATAAAAAGAAGCGCCTGAATGTCGAGGGGGTTGAGCGAGTTTTGCATGACTGCCGCTGCCTCCGCCACCTTGAAACGACGGGTAAAGCGCTCAAAGGCGGTAGCAAGTTTTTCGATTTGTTCGGGCGTAGGTTCTGTCATTCCAGGTATTAAGCATTTCTGCTCGGAGGACGTAAGCCATATACCCTAGAATATGCATTCCTTGAATTTGTGCGATGACCGCTAATGGCGCAAAACTGACGTCTCCAGTTGGCCCAAATCGGTCATCAACCCGTTCCGGAAATGCGGTTGGCCTTCATCCAGCCGATCACTGCATCTGCATTCTTTTCCGGAGGATGTACGGGATAAATGACATGTTTGATAACACCTGCTTCTATGATCATCGTAAGCCTTTTTAACAAAGTCATGCCCCCGGCTTGGAACATTGGTAAGCTGAGGGCCGACGCGAGGAGGAGCGAGTGATCGGAGAGAAGCGGGAACGGAAGGTGAAGCCGTTCCGCAGCCTCACGTTGGTATTCCGTTGTCTGGGTCGAGAGGCCAAATAAATGCCTCGCGCCTAGCTCCTTTAATTCTGCGAAATGATCCCGGAATGCGCAGGACTGCGGTGTGCATCCTCTCGCGCCGGGAATTGCATCCCAGCCGTCGATAGCTTTGCCTCCGGGCGGGCTTGTCCGAGGATACGCGTAGACTACAGATAAGCCGGGACTGCACAGGTCCACGATGGTCCCATCGGTGGCCTGCAAAGCAATGTTTGGCACTTCCATTCCAAGCAGATGCGTAGCAACTCCATCGTCTTGCGGGACCAATTCAGCCCCGTCGTTCCCGAATTCACTCATTGGTGTCTCGTTTTTCGTTTACACACGCCGTCATCAGCCGCTGACGATAGACAATTGTCATGCCACTACAATGTCTCCATTTGGCGCTTCTGCGCCATGAATGTCGACCAAAGTCGGTCATTACGTCACCGCCGATTGCCTAAAGCAAACTCCAAATCATAAAGCCGAGCATCCAGCCGACAGAAAGTATGAAGATGGGGCGAAATATGTAAAGCCGCTGCCAATTCGTGAGATTGAGTTTTCTGACGTGTATCTTTTGATCGACCTTGAGACGATCAATCCCGCTGTCGACAGTGAAATCTCCGCCATTGTCCCTATAGAACCTGTACTCCAGAACCTGAACCATTACCTGATTGCAAAATAGCAGAGCTATAGCTGCGAGCGTTGCGGATATAACGATGATTTCCAAAACTATCACTGCTTCATACCTTTTTTTGAAAGGCCCGTAATGGCCGAGACCGGTCATGGGAGTGGACTGACACGGGCCTGTCAGGTAGATGGGGCTTGTAAATGGTAAGGAATAACGATGGCTTTGCATTTCTCCGGCGTTGTCCTCGATCTTGATGGGCTCCTTCTTGACACGGAAAGACTCCAGTTCGAAGTCGGACCAGCAGTCTTGAGGGACCTCGGTTATCACCTCGCTCCCGCCTTCTTTCGGACTCTCGTTGGAATTGACCGTACTGAGAGCGCAAGGCTGATCAATCTCGAACTTGGCGCGAGCATTGACGGAGCAGAACTCGACCGTGTTTGGAACGGAGCCATGGATGACAGAATGCGGGACGGCATCCCTTTGCGTCCAGGCGTTCATGACTTCCTAGACGCGCTTGACCAGAACCAATTGCCTCGGGCCATCGCCACGAATAGCGTAACCGCGCGGGCGGAATGGAAGCTTGAGCACGCGGGCCTTCTGAAGCGGATCGACGCGGTCGTGGGTGTTGACAAGGTTGCGCGTGGAAAACCCGCTCCAGACGTTTATGTTGCTGCGGCGAAGACCCTCAGCTTGGAGCCATCTCAATGTATAGCATTGGATGACAGCGATCTCGGCGTGCGGGCTGCGCTGGCGGCAGGCATCGGCAAAGTCATCCAAATCCCTGATCTCGTTATGAGCAAGGATTTAAGCGCTCACCATCAGGTCGATTCGCTATATGACGCCCGCACCGTAATGGGCATGTAGGATCGGGGGGCTGGCGTTGGCCTTCTCGCTGAGAGTGGTATGACCGCTTATGGCGCAACACAGACTCAATAGGTTTCGGCACAACATGGTCCTCGGTCAATCACGACACGGGATTTCGCCATTCTAATAACGCGTCTGGAATTCGTTCTTCGTTCTCAGAGCCATCCGTTTCTCTGAGTTTTACAAAGCCCTCGCGTTTATAAAAGCTGATGGCACGAGCATTTTTTTGAAACGTCCATAATTGCAAGTGCGGATAGGTCTCCTTCGCTATGTTCAATAGCCTTGCACCAAGCCTTTTTCCTACATGCGACGGCAAAACGTAAAGATGATCCAGCCATCCGTTCCTGAAGGCGCAAAATCCGACGACTTCATCCTCATCCTCGGCAAGCCAAACATCATTTTCTTGGAAAACAACGGTTCGAAAGAACACCTTGTCCTCTTCCAAAGTATGGAGTTCAGGCAGATAAGGCAGAAAGTGCTTTCGTGAATACCGCGCAACTTCCGCGACGGCGTCAGCGTCGGCCAAGCCTGCCCTCCGCACCACGAAACTCTCACTGCCCATATTCAGTGTTCCTTTATTGTTTGCGGTCTCTCGTTGATTTGGCTCTCGAACTGATATCCAAGATTGCGATGTTTGCGATTGGCGCACACGGCCTTGGGTTTGCTACCCGCCTATGACTCGCACCGGCTGAGCCGGATACGGATCATAATCCATCAACTGCATCTCATGTGCTTGGGCTAGAACGGCCATATGCGGTTTGGCATTATAAATCGCGAGGCTCGACAGAGCCCTGTTGCCACCAAACGCCAAGATGGGCTTAAATCCGTATACTTGGCCTACGGCGAGTGTTCCAAGCGTCGAGCGGGCTGTCTCGAACAGCTTTTCAGCATTGGCGTCATACTCATCAAATGTTGGATCATCGAGCATCACCAATGCGCTAGTAACGGCAATATTCGGGTCATATGTTTTTCCGCTGACCAGGGCCTGGCATGAGACATGACCTCTTACGAGATCGACGCCCACGTTCTGGTACACCTCATTCCAAAGGACCATTGATCCGAACGCACCAAATCCCAGCATATATGTCTGCTCGGGTTTGAGTTGGCTGTCTCCGTCGAAAATTTGCTTTACGATTGATGCATAGTCGCACGGGTCGCAGAACTGGAAATAACCATTCAATATCGTACCGGTCCCATGTAGCTGCCAGAACTCGATCATCGCATCTGGCACCTTGCTGCGAAAGCGTTCCACATCCGCGATGTCTTTGCCGCCCTTTGGGGCCCCAAACTCCTTGATCATCGAAGCAAGTCGCACCTGATAATTTTGCATCGTGTCTCCAGCGATGAACTTTTTTTGCAAATTCGACCTGTGGACGGTCGGCGTCTACCGCGTTGATTCAGTTCTACATAAAGCAACATTCACGCTGTGGATCGAAAGTAGACACCGCCTTTCCCTCTAAATATCACGATTGACGCGGGAGGCGCGGCAAACCAGACCGCATAAGGCGGATTTTAATGTTCCAAGCAACGCTATTTGAAGAATGCTTCCTTATACCGCGAGGTATGAGCAACTTCGGCTTGATCGTAATAGCTTCATCTGGCGTCGTATTTCTTGCCACGGGCGGATATACGTTGGCACCGCGCGAACTGTGGGACGCTGCGTGCAACATTAAAGGCAATGTCAGCATCAATTCCCGGGAGCGAATTTTCCACGTTCCCGGCCAGCTCGATTACGCCTCCACCACGATCAGGACGGAATATGGCGAGCGTTGGTTCTGTTCGGAAACCGATGCCCGTGCCGCTGGCTGGCGCAAGGCAGGCAGGTAAGCGACAGTATGTGGGGATGCGAGTGAGCTTTCTAAGAGGACGTTTTTCTAGCAGTGCCATCGTTATCGCGTTGGTTGTCGGGCTTCCTTGTGCGTACCTTTACCATCTAATCGCCACTGACGACCGTAAGGACCCGGCAAGGGTCGCCTTCATCATGAACATCAAGGAATTGCCACGGTCGGTTCGAGATATCGAATGTTCAGCAACTGCCGTCACCGACCTAATCGTAACTTGCGCGTTTAGAATTGACCCTGATGACTTTCAAAGCCTTGTGAGCGGATGGCAGTTCACGAGTAACAGGGTCTCCGGTGACGGAAGAGATTACGGTACGGACGCGAAGGTAGGTCCATCTTTCGACGCGGCGCTACGGTACTCTGTCTATCCAGAAAGCTTTAAAAGCGGTGGCCGTGTCGACCTCGTGACCAATAGAGACCAGACTTTGGTCGTGGCGAACCGATACGAGGAGTGAAATCTCCAACGACCGATTGTTTCGCGAAGCAAACATCGAGTGAGAAATCTTAATCCGGAGGGCATGTTTTTAGTCCTGATCCGTCCTCGGAACCGAGGGCTCCCTAGATGCGTATTCAAGGGAAGATCGAAATGATTGAAGGACAGACAATGGCGGATTTCTTTGAGGATTTCACGGAAAACTTCATCACGACATCGCGGGGCGAGATTCGTGTAAGGTGGGGCGGGACCGGCTTTCCCATTTTGCTCCTACATGGACATCCGAGGACGCACACCACCTGGTTCAAGGTCGCCCCTCAACTTGCACGTAACTTCACGGTGGTTTGTGCGGATATGCCTGGCTTCGGGCGTAGCTATCAGCCCGAAACCATCGCGGCTAGCTCGGGAAAGGCAAAGGCTGCGGCACTACATGAATGTTTGGTAGAGCTTGGGCACGACAGGTTCGGTGTCGCTGGCCATGATCGCGGATCATACCGTGCGTTCCGTCTCGCAATGGATTTCCCGGAAAGTGTCGCGGGCCTCGTCGTAATGGATGGTATTCCGATTTACGAGGTTTTGAACCGAGCAGATTGGCGCTTTGCGAAGGAGTGGTGGCATTGGTTCTTTTTTGCCCAGAGCGAAAAAGCGGAAGCAGCGATCCAAGCCAACCCTGACCTCTGGTATCCTCCCGACGCAGCTCTTGGTCTCCGAAATAATCTGGATTACCTCGCCGCTACTCGGAATTTTGAGGTGGTGCGCGGCATGCTCGCGGATTATCGAGCAGGGCTTGAATTCGATTATGACGACGACAGGAGTGACAAGGAGGCGGGTCGACGACTGCAATGTCCTTTGGCAGTTTTATGGTCTGTGCACGACGATATGGAACGCCTATACGGCGACCCAGCAAATCCTTGGGGCAATTGGAGCGACCAAATCGTCCTGAAGCAGGGCATCATGAGCGGCCACCACATGGCTGAAGAGGCTCCCGATGACGTTGCAAACCACATCGACAGTTTCTTCGCAGGTCGACGATAAGCGCCTGCGTATCATGCATTGCTGTTAAGGCGGCAGATGACCCGGAGGAGACGTTGCAAACCGTTGTTTCAGCATTTAGCTTCGAGATTTAATCGCCGACCACGCGAGGAGTCAGATGGGTGCAATCGAGTCAGATCAACTGGATCAGATTGAGGTTGTTAATATAACCCCGGATCACATTGAGGGATTTCATAGAGCCCTCGATACCGTTGCAAAAGAGCGAAGATATTTGACCATGCTTGAGGCGTTTCCTCTTCCTGAGACGCGGGACTTCGTTCTCAATATGATCGAAAAACGCAATCCGCATGTTGTTTGTACCGTGCAAAATCAGGTTGTGGGCTGGTGCGATATCACACGTCACTTCTTTCCTTCGCACGCGCATCGTGGAAACTTGGGGATGGGTATTATTCCCAATTACAGAGGTCGAGGTTTGGGCTACCGCCTAATGGAGGCAGCGTTGTTCGAAGCAAAACAAGCCGGACTTGTCCGAATTGAGCTGTCGGTGCGCTCTGACAACCCTCAGGCAATTGGTCTTTACGAAAAAGTCGGCTTTTTGAAAGAAGGCGTCCAAAACCGTAGTGTTTTCATTGATGGCAGTTTCTTCGATACTGTGAGTATGGCGCTCATGCTTGATAGTCAGTAAGGGCTTTTGGCGCAACGCTGCCAAGGCAGCAGTCGGCTCGAAGCAGACAATTGAGTTGTTTCGAGCAAACGTTAAGCTAAGCTCTTCCAAGTCAAATGGCGTTTAGATTTGGAGATCAAATGACAAAACATTTGCCAAGTGTTTTAGGCGGCATCGGCGCTGGCCTATCAGCGTCGCTTGCGGGTGCTCTCGACGCCACATTTTGGGTGTCATGCATTGCTGCGGGATGCGGAGGTTTCATAGGAACTTACCTCGGGCAGAAGCTCGCTGGCTAGGGGAATAAGTCAAAAGCGAAATGACGGCCGTTGGCGCAACGCTGCCAAGGCGGAAGTTGGCCTGTCGCGGACTTCCATTTCTGCCGCTAGATGCCTAGTCTTCGCCAAAAGAATGAATGCAACCGCGACCATCAGGACGCTCAATGTTAAAAAGCTCAGGCATCCACGTATTTACAGCTCTCTTCGCGACCAATGAGGAGGCCTCCGCCTTTGGGCATCCTCGCTGGGAACCAGAGCCAAGTCAGGATTCTTCGGAAGAGGAATACACGGCCTGGGAGGATCGAAACCCAATCTGGCCAATGAAGTCCGAGCTAGGCTGCTCCATCGACAACGATTTTGTTGAGATCATCTGGAAGAGCGGCAAAGAACCAGATTGGGATTATCTAGTTTCGAGGCTGGACCTCACGCAGGTGACCAAGATCAGACGCCAGACCCAGATGGCAAATACCCTTGTCTTGATTGATCATATGGCTATCGGAGGCGAACCGCCAGAGTTCATGTCCACCGGTAAGCTGACTTATCACGGGCGTCACAAAGCATCTTCATAGTAATCGTCGCAAGCGTCTCCAGGGTTGTAGCTATCCCCTTATGGTGCAAAGCTGCCAAGGCAGCATTTGGCCCGAAGCGGACAGAGCTTGGGTGCGGGGCACGTTTTTTAACACCTGTCGTTTCAATAACTCTGCTCTGTGGGATATAGAACGAAAGCAAACTTCGGAGCAGGCAATGAATGCCGACACGACGAAAGACCAACTTGACCAGAACCTCGTCGCCATTTGGAAGACCTTACAAGCGGCACAAGATGGTTCATCCCGCTTCATTGAGGGATTGATTGCCGAGATACGTGACGAAGAATTTGCCCCTGAGCAGCGTATCGCATCTGTCGGTCACGCTTGGTGGCCGTTTGTAAGAGAGGGACGCGGTATTTTCGATTTCTATATATGGAGTGGAAATCCGAAAAGAGACAGAGAGGCCAACGCGACCTTCCGGGAGCATGTCGAACAAGTTTGCCAACTGTTGAAGCCATATGATCGCAGGCAGGAACACCCGCTCTCAAAAGAGCGGCAGCTCTGAATCATAGCTCGGAAGAGCGCGGCTTGATCGTCATCAAGCCGTGCGGGCTTGTCCGCTTCTGGCGCAACTCAGCCAAGGCTGCTGTTGGCCCATTGCAATCATATGTTCTTGCCATGTTTTTCTCCCAAATATAACAATCGGCTTACCTTGTTGGCCTCGGGAGCTGCACATGAATCTCCTCATGGCGTTTTTTGCCGCAATCACGGCGTGGGTTGTGCCTATGAATTCAAGCGCGAAAGACATCTACTTCACGGCTACAGGTCAGGAAGATGGGAACGCGCTCATTTTTCGGAGCCTGAAAACTGTGCCCGCCGGGGTGCATGAGGCCGATTTACCGCACCGGGTAGTTATTCTCTGGCGCTATGAAACTGACTTGAACGGGATGCCAGATGCGGATGCTAACAGTGCGCAAATCGCATTGGAAGACGCTCTTCTGCCTTTGGATATGAACGAGATCGGCCGCCAAATGCTCGTGGTTACCGGAAACAACCGCAAGGAGTGGCTTTGGTACGTTAAGGATTTCGATAGCTGGATAGCTCAGCTTAATAAAAGGCTGTCAACGAGCCCTGCCTACCCCATCGATATTTCGCACTCCTACGAGCCACAATGGTCCTCATATAAAGATTTCATAGCCGGGGTGAGCGGCTTATAACCTGAAGTGAGAAAATGGTTCATCAGGCCTGATGTCAGCAATTGCCCGATCTCGTTGAAAAACTCAATGCAACGGGCGCGTCCGCTGTTTTCGGACTTCCGGGCAGAGTATCGATGCGTTTGCGTCCCGCGCCTGAGCTCAGGCAATCAGCGTCCGCATCATCAGTTCGGGATCGACCGAGGGACGGCCAGTGCTGCTATAGAAAGGCTTCAAATGCTCTCGAACGCTATCGATTTCGAGATGACGGTCTATTCCGCGCCACAGGTGCTCGGCGGGGACGTGATCATCAATGCAGAAGTCATAAAAGAGCTGCGCCGGAGCTGCCTAACATCCCACAGACCGGACAGATCTTAGTGGGCAGGTCCGACTTCTCACGACGCTTCGGTATCCGTACTCCAGACATTTTCCATCGATGACAAAACCTTGCCCTGCATGGCCAACTCAAGCCGACGGTAGCGTGCGCGCGGTCAGCTTGTTTCCGTCCGGATCGCGGAGATAAGCTACAAATGAGCCATTCGCGCGCTCTGACGGCGGTGTCTCGATCGACTTCCCTCCGTGGCTTGTTCCCGCGTCGTGCCATGCTTTCACATGGGCACGGCTCGGAGCGACAAGACCGATCGTTCCACCGTTGGCGACCGTCGCGGGTTTTCCATTAATCGGCGTGGTCACCATTAGTCTGCTTCCGCCATGTACGTAGACAATCCTCCCTCTGGCATCGATTTCACCGGGTCCGCCGCCAAGGGCATGCAGTCACCTGACCCGATTGCATCTGATCCTCCGTGCCAAGCAGGCCGAGCAGATCGCCGGGGTAGGCTTCGCTGCGCATGAGGAAGCTATTCGTCTCCATCCAGTCGAACAGTGCCAGGAATTCATTCGGCGACGTCATTGTGGTCGGCATCCGGTCGGCCATTGCCTGAACATATTCCAAATAAGCCTCCATAGAGTTTTCACAATCCTCTGAAACCTTCAGCGCCCTGTCTGTGCGATGAATTTCCGTTAAGCCGTTATCCCGAACCTGTTCCTAAGTTTCGCTCACCGCCGAACGCTTGATCGGAAGGGAAGACGTTGGACCTATCGCTTCTATGTCGCGATTGGATGTTAAGCCATGGCGTTCGGTTCTGATCCGTCTTACTTAACCGGAGTCGACAAATGCGAAGACTCGCGAGAAATCTGCTTGAGCGGCGTCCTCTCGATGGACCATGAAAATGTAGTCGCCGTGGTCACCGAAGCTGAAATCTGCTTCGCCCCCGGATGCGAGCTTGACCAGGATAAACCAGCCATCTGGCGCGGATATATCAGACCAGCCGTTTTTTGCTGCATGTTTCGCAGCCATCTGCTGGATCGCAGGGAGGTCGCGAACGCCACTTGTGCCGAACATCTGGTGCTGTGGTCCGTCTCCGATTTTGAAGCGATCGCTGACCGCGATGGAAAAATCCGAAGGGTCTTCGATGCCGATATCAGCATAGGCCCGCGGGTTGTTGTTGGGACCGCGCTGGCCAAAGGGAGCGCTTAATGAGCGTTCGAAGCGCAGCGTCTGCGCCGAGCGGCTGAATTCGTATTCGGAAGCGAAAGCCCTGACAATTACGCCGTCTCGGCTGAATGTCATGCGACCGGCCTCGTCAACACGAACCGATAGTCCGTCGACAGCCTGCCCGTTCGGTACAAACCGCTTGAGGTCGCTATCCCAGACGATCATCTGCGATGCCGAGATTGCCGTGCCCATCGCGTCTTCCGAAACTGTATGGGACGTGAGAGTTGCGTCCGCTGACGTGAAAAGGACGCGCCAATCCGTGTAGTCCGTTCCCGTGAACAGGGAGATCAACCCGAATGCCGGTAGCTCTTCCGGTCGATCCGGCACGTCAGCGAGATTGATCTGGGCAAGATAATTGAGGTGCAAGCCGTTGTCGTCGCGTGGCCAATCTACGTCGGTAGGAAGGTCAGGACCGCCGCCGATGCGGCTCAGTCCAGCGATGTTGGCGTCGGCGGTATCACACTCAACCATGGCAACCGTCGGCATTACGATTTGACGCAGGGCGTCACGCTTCTCCTGCAAACCAGCGTCAGTAACCGCCTCGTTAAAGCGCTCCTCGATACTGGACACAGGTGCCTTCGCTGCGGCTGCATTTTCAAAGCGTCGTTCTTCATGGTTTTGCTGGATACGGATGGCTGACACCCGCTCCATGTTGTCCTTCAGTCTTTCAAGGACGGCTGCCCGCCCGGATTCCGCCACAGCTCTTGCTCCATTCACCGCATTGCCTTCGAGCTTGAGGCGGATGGATCCTAGCAGACGCTCAAAATCGTTCTCGATCTCGACGAGCTCGGGTGCACTGACCATAGCGGTCGCGTGGTACCAAGTGGAGCCATCGGCTGACACCAGAAGTGCACGCAGACGGTACCAGTCGCGCTTTTCCTTCGTGTCCCAATCCTCGAGCCGATCCTTTATCTTGCTCATCTCGCCCGCCATGCCCGCGAAGGTGACTGTCTTTCGCTCGACGATCTTGCCGCCGTCGTCTTTAAGGCGTTCGCCGAGCCATTTTTCGGGCGACTTTCTCTCACGCTTGGAAGACCACACGCTTATCTGTGGCGAGAACGCCGTCTCCGGCTGACGACGCAATCCAATTGATCCTGCAAAGACGCGGATACTTTCAAACATCGGATTTGCTTCGATCGAGAATTCCGGCGTTTCGACCAGCTTCATATGAGACTCCCAGCGTGGACGAAGCCACTTCGATACTCGACCAGATCAGAAACTTGCGCAGTGGACACAAATGCCGTGATTCTGTCGCGGCAGGTTCTGACAATGAACGGACATGACGTCATCACTCGGCGACACCAAGGCGAAAGAGCCTAACCAGATAGGAGCACACAGCGGTCGAATCGATTGGTTGCCAAATCCGCGACAGGCACCATGATGACGAGATCGTCGGCGTCCCAAAATATCCGTCCGGTGGCTGAGCCCGCTGGTAAACGCACGAGGATAACCCAAGCCATCGGCTCACCCAGATCGCCCCAACCTCTGGACAAAGCATCCTCTGCAGCCTCCACCCGGCAGTCATGGCCACCGCGGATGGTCGCGTAGCCCAGCATCTGGTGGACTTGAGGCTGACCTTCGCCAGCCTGTCGGCCCGCTTCAGCAAGCTCGAAATCCTCATAGGCCTCGACCAGGTCGTCAATGGAACCCAGACCAGTCTCTTCTAGATGTGTCTCGGCCGCCAGAAGGTCGAATGTCCGGGTCGCGCGCGGCAGCAAAAGTGCAGATGCCGCGGTTGCCCAGCGTTCGTCAGAAAGAGCCTCGAACCTGCATCCAGGTTGACCGACAGACCAGACGGGGTCGGATGTATGGGCGAACTGCAGCGATCCGTCAGCCATGAGTTCCGCCGTCACCAGATCGCCTTCCGTATGTGGCAGCATTCCGATAGGCGTATCTGGATCAAGTTCTGCGACGATCTGCACCGCAGCGGACGATGCTTCAATGATAGCCTCCGTCATGTCGTGACGAACAAGAGACGATCCCGCTGGCGTATAGACAACATCGACCAGCAAAGCGTCATCGTGAACAAAAAATGACAATAGACCTTCATCAGGCAAAGGCCCGGTCGTGCTGCAAGCCGCTTTCACCTCAGCAAGATCGACCTGCATCAGGAACGGATGGCGCATTCCGCGCGCGTCGTCTGGCCATGTTCCCGGCACAAGATCGGGCCCGCCGCCGATGCGGCTAGCGCCAAGAGGCATGGGCTCGCCGTATGGCTGTTCCTCCAGCGCTATTGCTTCTGCGAAAAACTGCGCAACACGCGACGCCTCAGTTTCGCCCAACGCTAATTCAAACCGCTCGTCCCATTCACGGCTTGCCACACCATGCTCAACAGGGGCTCCAGGGGCATTGATCACCGTTGAGGCAGAGTGCCGCTTTTTTTCCTGCTGATGGAATTGCGACAGTAGGATCTTTTCGCCGGTCTCATCGACGCGCGCCTGCAGTCCTTGCATCAGCACCTCGAATCCCTTTTCGGTTCTATCCCTGTGGTGGGCTGACGAACGCCAGCCAAACGCCCAGAGGCGGTTGCTCCGGCCATTCACGAGGGTAAGGCCGGCTACCTCCTCGTTTGCGGCTGCGGATAAGATAATTCCTGTTGCGGTGCGTCCCTCGCGTCCGAAGAGCTGGATCGGCGCCAACTGCCAGTCTGCCGAACTCTCTGCTCCAAAGAGATCAGCAGCGATGAAGGAGAAGCGTTCGTCCAGTGACCATGGCTGGCCTTGATCGCGTACCAGAACGGATAGTGATGGACTTTTTTCGTCGCCTGGGCTCGGCTGTAAGATGAAATGTTGGGGCTCAACCGCAACGACGTGGAAGAAAGGACGCGGGGCGGTGAAGACAAAGTCCTGCGTCATCCACCGCTGTAATCGATAGGTCATGCAAATACCTCGAAAGAATATTATTACGAAGATAACGCCACACAAGTCCACGTTGAATATAGATCATACTCGTCCGTTGACTACACCCGATCAAAATTGATTCGCCCAAACCGGTCATGGTGTTCACGGACCAAGGCTTGTGCTGGCAATTAAAAAAAGGGGATATCAATTGTCATGAGAGCACGAAACCCACTGGCACTGGCCCTCTACGGTGTCATCGCTGCGATGACGCTAGGGCACGGCTCGGCATTTGGAGGAGCAATGACAAGAAGCGAGATTATCCAAAAAATCGAGGCATCTGCGCTCGAACTCGAAATAGGTTCGATTTTTGAACTAGAGTTAGGGGAACCGCCGCAAATAGATGGCGACGAATATACAATCACCCCGGAAGGCTCTCAGCAATTCGCAATGGATGGTAGTGGCGGGACGTTCAACCTGATGCCAGACGGAAGAATTCTTCTCATCGACTCCGAGGGATCATTTGGGATAGTTGCGTCCGATTTTAAAGAGCTGGTCGCTATAGCCACAGGCTTACCAAGCTGGCGGGACGCATTGAGGTTTGTTGGCGAACCAGATTTACGGCAAGCGCGAGCCTCCTGGGCTGCCTACGTTCAACAATGGGGCTTGGGCGAGGCATTGAGCAAGCCGTGGCCATATGAGTCCGGAGGCTATTCTATTGCCACGCCCGGCGCTGCAAGGGAAGCTATTCGAAAGCGGCTCCATGTCGAAGCTTCCGCTGATCCCTTCGCGGTGCTCTACCGAGCAGTTAACGAGCTAAATGATGGGGTAGCTGTTTCCTGGCAGGGCGAACCGCTCCTTCTCTTTGGGCGTCAACGCTAGACTCGTCCCTTATGCCGCCGAGCAGGCTCTCGGCATAAGGGAGCCTTTCAACGGCGCAATGACCACTGTTGGCGCATTGCCGCCAAGGCTGCATTTGGCCCGAAGCGGACAAAATATTGTCCGGCAATTATTCCATTAAGCTAATGGCTTTCTGCTCGGCCGCGCTGCCGTTAATACCGAGATGTTTGGGCAATAGAACAAGGATCGTGATGGCGCATATCGCTGTTGTCGCGGCAAGCCACCAGCACAAGGTCGCGAATGCCGCTTGATAGGCATCCTGCAGACTGCTGGTGCCGATTCCTGGAGATAGGACACCTGCCGAAACCAGGTCCCCAACAGCGAGGCGCTGTCCGATATCGCTCAACGCCGAGGATGACAGACCCGTGGTCTCGCCAAGCTTCGCCGCGATTAGTGCCGATAGCGCCGCGCTGACGATCGCAAGAGCAATACCCTCTCCGGCAACCCGCACGGTACTGAATATTCCGGTGGCCATTCCCGCACGCTCAATGGGCACGACACTGACCGACAGGCCATCCATCAGTCCCCACGGCAATCCAGCGCCGATGCCGATCATCAACATCGGTAAGACAAGCGAGCTGCCATCGTTTGCGCCGACTTCGGCGAGCCAGACAAGGCCGACCGCGGCGATCAGAAGGCCAATGGCAGACAGGATGCCCGGCGACACGTTGCGAGCCAATACCGTCGCGATGAAAGGCATGATCAGCATAGGGGCCGACAAACCAAGCATCAGGACGCCCACCGTGATTACGTCGAGTTGCTCAATCCCAATCAGACGCAAGGGAATGACGACTAGCAGAACAACGAAACAAGCGCAGGTGGCGACAGGCAGAAGCTGCACACCTATGAAACGCGGATAGCGAAAGAGCGACAAGTCCAACATCGGCCGCTGCACCCGGATTTCGACTAGGACAAACGAGGCCAGCGAGATGACGAATCCCAGACCTAAAACCGTAAAGCCGATCGCGTTGAGGGAAGGCAATTCGATCATCGCGACGGTGAACAGCGTCAACATCAGGGTAAAACACGTCGCTCCCATCCAGTCGAGGCCTGCCGCATTCGGGTCTACCGTTTCGCGCATCCGCGGCGGCCCGAGGACTAGCGCCATGAGGCCGATCAATCCTCCGGCTAGAAAGATCGCGCGCCATCCGACCGTCTCGATTAGCAATCCGGTGATGATTGGTCCGAACGCGAGGCCGACTCCGAAAGTCGTTCCGAGGAGACCAAAGGCCCGTGTTCTGGCGTGGCCATCGAATTCCTGTGCAAGCGCCGCCGTCCCGCCCGCCAGGGCCGCGGCGGCTCCCACGCCCTGGCAGGCCCGCAGCACATCGATGAGCCAGACTGCATTCGCCAGCCCGAGGGCAAAGGAGAATCCAACAAAGAGCGACAGGCCCGTCAGAAAGACGCGACGCCTTCCATATTTGTCTGCCAAAGCGCCCGCAGCCATTAGCAGGCTTCCGAAAGTGAGCATGAAAGCGTTCGTGATCCAGATCAACGCTTCCGGCGAGCCACCGAGGTCTTGCCCGATCACGGGTGTGGCTACTGCGCCGGCAGAGAAGCTGAGAGGCAGTGTCAACGCAGCAAGACAAACGGCCGCCAGCACCGAATGCCGGGCGGTGGATGATTTTCGGGGTGTATCAGTCATGGAAACTCCAGTGCAGGACAGTGGCACCGCGATGATCTGGTATCGCAGCGATCCAATCTTGCAGTCAGAGCGTATAGTTCGATAATCCTTCTCTTAGTAGTTTCATTGCGGACTAAATTTCGTTAATCTAATCCGATGGATAAATTGAGCGAAATTGATGCTTTCGTCCGGGTCGCAGAACGCCTGAACTTTGCCAAGGCCGGACAGAGCCTCGGGCTGTCACCGTCTGCCGTCGGGAAAAGCGTTGCTCGGTTGGAAGCCTCTTTGAATGTCCGCCTGTTCCACCGAACCACGCGGCAGGTCTCTCTAACGGATGAAGGCGCGATGCTGTTCGAGCGCTATCGAGCCATACTGGCCGACCTGCGCGATACGCATGAGGCGGTCAAGATCAATTGCGGTTCACCGAGCGGCAGCTTGCGCGTGACGCTGCCGACGATCGGCTACCGATTTTTGCTGCCCATCCTTCCCGAATTTCGCAAACGTTATCCGCGGATCGATTTGGAGCTCGATTTCAACGACAGGCAGGTCGACCTGATCGAAGGCGGATTTGACGCAGCCATTCGAAGCGGTGACTTGCGCGATTCCAGCCTGATGGCGAGACGGCTGGGGCCTTTTCGGTTTGTCGTCTGTGGATCGCCAGATTACTTTCGGCGGATGGGCAGGCCTTCACATCCCGACGACCTGCGTAAACACGACGCATTGCGTTTTCGATTTCCGACATCGGGCAAGTTTCAGGAATGGCGTCTGGCAGACGGAGACAACCGCCTCCAGAGCATGACGGTCGCTCTCACTTGTGGAAACATGGAGGCGATCAGGGCTGCCGCGATCGATAGCCTTGGCCTCGCTTATATGCCAGAGTTCCTAGCGGCCGATGCCATTCGCGAAGGCCTGCTACAAACGGTGCTGAGCGACAGTCTGGCGGCACCAGGCCATTTCTCCATCCTCTGGCCGTCGGCGCGATTTATTACACCGAGGCTGCGCGCCTTTATCGATTTCGCAGCGGAGAAGCTGTTTACGGAAGTCTAATTGATGATGCCAATCGCCATGTCTTATTGGCGCAGAGCGGATAACCGCATGTGGCCCGAACCGGTCATTGATGGTCGCATGCTATGGTCCAGTTTTTGGGCCTCCCACGGCCCAAGAGCGGCCACTACACAGGAGATATTCCACGGCTCCCAGCAATTCGCATTACGGACAACCGGCGTTCATCAGCAGTTCTACTCCGCACCGCCACATTCGATCATGGCGAAACTTCATTGAGGAGAGGAAAGGACGCGATCACGTTCAGCGACTTGACGGGTCTGGACCGGCCAAAGAGTGTAATCTCCGCCGAGTTCGCGATTGGCATGTAGCGGCCAGTTGGGGTCGTTGAGCGCGCCGCGCGCTAAAGCTATAAAATCTGTATCGCCGTTCTCAATGAATGCTTCGGCTTCTAAGGCATCGCCTAATAGTCCTACTGCGATAGTCGGGATACCGGCACCTTGTTTTACCGCCTTAGCGAAGGGGACTTGATAGGCTGGAGCGGACCTAATGCGGCCCTGAGCAAAGCCGCCGCTAGAGCAGTCGATAGCATCAACACCACGTGCCTTCAGTTCCGTGGCCAGTGCAACGCTGTCATCCACCTGCCAGCCGTCGGCATTGTTGTCACTGACCGAGAGGCGAACGATGAGCGGTTTTTCGGCTGGCCACACGCTGCGGACGGCTTCGGTGACTTCCAGAACTAGCCGCATTCGATTTAGTCGGCTACCGCCGTATTCATCAGTTCGATGGTTGGCGAGCGGCGACAGAAACTGATTAAGCAGGTAACCATGCGCGGCATGGATTTCAACCGTGTCAAAGCCTGCCTGGTTGGCGCGCGTAGCAGCCGCAGCGAATCCGTCGATCACGCGGCGTATGCCGTCTCTGTCGAGTGCTTTGGGAACCTGATAGTCAGCGTTGGTTGGGTCGTTGGATTGAGCGCTCGGCCCTACGGGGGGCCAGTGCTCGAAACCAACAGCGCGGCGCTGCTCTTCTGTCGCGGGCTGATCTGCCTCATCCCGCCAAACCGGCGTCGAGGCTTTGCGACCTGCGTGGCTAAGTTGAATGCCCGCGGCGGCACCCTGGCCGTGCAAGAAATTCACGATCCGGGCAAGCGGGGCAATGTGCTCGTCCTTCCACAGCCCCAGGTCGGCATACGAAATGCGCCCTTCGGGCAGGACCCCTGTGGCCTCAATCAGAACCAAGCCGAAGCCTCCGATTCCGAAGCGCCCCAGATGCACGTAGTGCCATTCATTGGCAAAGCCATCCTGCGCCGAATATTGGCACATCGGAGAAACGATTGTTCGGTTGCGAAGCGTGACACCGCGCAAGGTGACCGGGGAAAAGAGCTTGGACATGAGGGCCACCAGATACAATTGGAAGGAATACGCGCCCACATGCGCATCCCGTAGCCGCCTTGGCAAGCCCCGATAAGCTGATGCAACGCGCCCGGCCAAGTCACTTTGGCATGCCCCTGGTTGCGACTGTCGCCATCGGTTAACATCCGCTATTGGCGCGAGAGAGACCACCGGCTAGTGCCGATGGCCATGAGCCGATAGCTATAGCTCAATCTGCTCAGCAATTCTAAGGGCGTCGTCGACTTCGACGCCAAAGTAACGGACGGTGCTTTCCAGCTTGGTATGGCCGAGCAAAATCTGGACGGCTCGAAGGTTGCCCGTCTTCTTGTAAATCTGCGCTGCCTTGGTTCGCCTCATGGAGTGGGTGCCATAGGCATTAGCGTCAAGCCCGACGGATGCGACCCAGCGGTGGACAATCCGAGCATATTGCCTAGTGGACAAATGATGCGACATCTTCCTACGGCTTGGAAATAGATAGCTGCCGCCATTCCTCCGAAGGAAAGGGAGCCACGCCACGAGCGCGATCTTGGTCTGTTCGGTGACCTCGAACTGCACGGGCCGCTTCGTCTTCTTTTGGATGATGGTGGCTCGATCTCGGATCGAACTACCGGACCATAAGTCCTCAACCTTCAGCTTGACGAGGTCACAAGCGCGAAGCTTGCTGTCAATGGCGAGGTTGAAGAGCGCCAGTTCCCGGATCGCGCCGCTCATCTCTAGTCGAACCCGGATCGACCACACATTCTTTGGTTGCAGTGGGCGCTTCTGCCCCACCAGGATTCCCTTGTTCCATGGATATCGATTACGCAGTACGGCGGTGTCCATATCAAAGCCTCCGCCACTCCTCCCACCGCGTCGCCTCCGTCAGGCAGCCGGACTATAGTATATAGCACGCTCGTCGCTGTGTGGGCCCGAAGCGGAAGAAGAAGTAGCTAATTTGGGGAAAATGCCCTGTCTTTTGCGAGAAACGCAACGCCGTAGGCAAGCAACAACAAGGCCAAGACAGACCAAGAAATCCAGCCAGTTCCAGAGTATTCAAGCAGTAGGCCACCGACAATGCCACCCCCTGCAATCGCCAAATTCCAGGCCGTCACGATCATAGACTGTGCTACATCAGAAGCTTGCCCGGAGGCGGTTGCGGCTGCCGTCTGGAACAATGTGGCAGCACCACCAAAGGCCAGTCCCCACACGCAGGTTGCCAGCCAAAACAGTTCTGGCACATCGCCCCAGAGGCCAAGTATTAACGCAGCCGCTCCGAAAAGCATGATACTTGCCAGTACAAGTTCACGCAGCCATCGACCGATCAGATATCCGACAATACCGATCCCTGCTATTGCCGTTAGCCCGAACACCAGCAGCACGACGTCGAGTTTCTGGGCTAATCCTGGGGGAACCACAAGCGGCGCGATGTAGGTGTAGAGGATGTTGTGCGCTAGAACGAACAGCAAGGTTACAGTCAACACCGACTTTATTCCGCAGATTGCCAGTGTGCCCCTTATGGAAGCCCGGCCGTTGACCGTGGTGCCTGAATAACTGGGCACCTTCGCACATACCCAGCCGATCAGGACTACAGTCAGCGCGGTCATGACTGCAAATGTGCTTCGCCAACCGATGGACGACCCTATCAGGGTTCCAGCAGGAATGCCCAGCGACAAGGCCAGGGGTGTACCCACCATCGCAACAGCTATAGCACTTCCTTTAAGCCGAGCCGGTACCATGCGGGCTGCATATCCGGCAATCATTGCCCAAAGCAGGCCTGCAGAAACGCCCGCAAAAAAGCGTGCCAGAAGCATAATCTCGTAGCTTCCCGTGATCGCCGTCACCGTATTGACCACTGCAAACCCGGCTATCGCACAAAGGAGAAGAGGCTTGCGGGGAATATGCTGTGTAGCAGTGGTGAACGGAATGGCCGCCACCAGCGAACCGATGGCATATACAGTGACGAGTTGGCCGACTGCGGAGGGGCTTACCGCTAGGTCTGCGCTCATCTGTGGCAGAAGTCCTGCTGGCAGGGCCTCCGTCAAAATGGTGATGAAACCAGCCATTGCGAGGGCCAGCAACGCCGCCATTGGCAATTTATTGTCATCTGGCTTTAGGCACGTTGTGCGCTCGTCTGGGATCAAAGATGACATGTGTTCAACCTGCCTGCTCGAGTTTTGGCAGAACCAGATCGCCGACACTATATGTGTGGAATTCGCTGGTCGAGACCGTCTCCAGCTTGCGGAATTTTTCAACGAACACCGGGTCGGAAAAGAACTCGTCAACGTTGCCTGCCCCTTGGATAGCTTCAATGTTGACCACCGTCAGTCCGTCCGTGCTCTTGGCGAGATTGCTCCAGAGAAACCCAGGCTTTCTTTCTGCTACGTAATGGACGACCTCCTGAATAATTTGGAACGCTTCCTCCTGCTTGCCTGGAAGGGCATGAATGACGTTGACGATGAACGTGGTTGGCTCTGGCGAGATGGCAAATCCGGCGGGGGATTTCGTATCCACTGTGTGTTCCTCTCATAAAAAGTCGGCGTCGATTGCCGTGCCACACTGGATATCGACTTCGCGATAAGCGATAAATGGTCGCGTATTCTGATGAGATCGGAATATTTTTCCTTAATAAGGATCGGTATGGATAAGTTAGGAACTCTAAGCATCTTCGTCCAAACCGCTGAGGGCGGCAGTTTTGTTGCAGCCTCTCAACGATTGGGTCTCTCCAGCTCTGCAGTTGGCAAGGCAATCGCGCGCCTTGAACAAGAGATGGGTGTGCGCCTTTTCCATCGGTCGACACGCAGCATGACGTTGACAGAGGAAGGCAGTTTTTTCCTCGATACCTGTCGGCGCATCCTATCTGAACTGGATGCGGCACAGGCGCAGCTTTCAAGGTCCCAAAGCGTGCCTCGCGGCCTGTTGCGCGTGAGTTTTCCGCTAACGGGAATGCTGTTGATGCCAGCGATATCGGCGTTTATGAAAGCTTATCCCGAAATCAATCTGGACCTTGATTTTACTGATCGCTTGGTTGATGTGATCGAAGAAGGGTTCGATGCCGTTGTCCGGACGGGTGACGTGCGTGACACACGGCTCATGAGCCGAAAACTTGGTTCATTCACTCATCGTATAGTCGCTTCACCCGCCTATCTCAAGGAGGAAGGCGTGCCGCAAGTCCCCGAAGATTTACTGCGTCATCGTTGTATGCATCACAGATATGCCAACTCTGGCAAACTCGAGCCGTGGCCGCTGTCAAAATGCGGCAAAGAGCTGCGCGTCGGGCTGCCGATGACGACGATAGCCAGCACACTTGAACCGCTTATCCATCTTGCTGAGAACGGCTTTGGCGTAACGTGCTTGCCACATTTCGCAGTGGCTCAACAGATCGCAGAAAGAAAGCTGATCGCAATACTCGAAGACTTCACCGCAGAGGCGGGTGTCTTCCGCGTCCTTTGGCCAACAAGCCGCTACCTATCGCCTAAAATCCGCGTGTTCGTGGACTTCATGGCCGACAATCTGTTCGCGTTAGAGAAGCTACCCCGGCATGTAGATGGGGATAAAGCTAACTAGATTTTCGGCTGCCGCAATGTCTCCTGTTGGCGCAACGCTGCCAAGGCAGCAGTTGGCTCGAAGCTGCCATGCGTTTGATCCGATATGGTTTCAGCTCACCCCCTGAACAGCGGAAGCGTTCTCAACGAATCCGACAACTTGATCACGCTCCACGGAAGATATTCTGCTATTGCAAGACCGACAATATCGGTCTCCGCGTCAACGGCGTGCAGAATTGCGGCCACGTCTTCGAACCGCATTCGGCCTTTAGCGACACCATCGAACGCACCGGGTCTGGATGAGGGATCGTTAAACAGGAGATAGTCGTAAAGCGACGGGTCGAGGACATCGAGATCGAAGTGGACGGCAACTTTCGTAGCGCCCGAACGTCGAAGCCAATCGAGCACAGGCTGAACCGATCCATCGAGATCTTCGGGACTTAATCGCGTCATGCCATTGCGGGAGATGAAATCGGTCTCGTACGGGGTTGTCTCGGTCAGACCCACGTAAAGCACCCTATCACCAGTGACGGGACGGGGAACTGCGGCGGCGAATTCTTCGTCGCCAATTCCCATCAGGATGGCAAGCACATGGGCATGAGCGTGGTTGAATTCCTCTGCGGTCATGACGTCAGGATGAGCATCGATCCAGATGACAGCGAGTTCGTCACCATACCGCTCACTGAGGTGCGCCGTTGGAGCAAGGTTTACGAGGCAGTCACCTCCCAACGTCACAATCGCCTCTGGATCGTGCGGTGCAATTGCTGCGCGAGCAGCGTTGAGGTTATCAAGGAGCGCCGGTCGTGACTTGATGCCATGATCCACCGAGCGGTTATCATCACGTGGATTCGCTACTGCGACAGTTTCGACAGGTCCGCGAGGATCCGGCGCTATCGCCGCCAGGACACGCGCGCCAACTTGGTAGCCGGGATGGTCGCCGCCCTGCCATTGCGGAAGATTGAGCCTGAGGGTTTTTGTCGGATCGATTGCCATATGTGTCACCTTCGCTGCCCACCGGCACCATTTTTCATATCAACTGAACGACATAGATAAGGATGTCGAACCAACGTTCCAATATCTTCAGTAGTGGCCCTCAAGCGGAGCCAACCAGCTATCGATTCAATTCAACCCCATGATCGGCGGCAAGCGACGTGGTGATCTCCCAAAGTTTCGTTGCCTTAACAGGATCGAATGCCAGCGGCTCTGGTGTCCATGCTTTGGGTTTGCGGAGAACAGTCCCCTTTAGGTCTCGTGCCGAACTCCTCACGAGAGCGGTGACCGCGTTCCGGGCAGACATTTCCGGCTTTGTGCCGATCAGGCCGAGAAACCGCATGATCAGAGGCATCTTCGGATCGAGCATGGCCCTTGTCTTGGTGGGTCCCACGCACACTGCCGTCAACGTCACTGGACGATCCACCCAGAGCCGCGTTGCCTCCTGAATATGAAGGAAACTAAGCGCATGACTGCCGAGCGCCGATTTGAAGAAGCTCCATTTACTGCGTTCGTATTGAAGGTCATCGAGATCAGGCAATTGTTTCTCACCAACGCTGCCGGAAATATGGATCACCCGTCCATCACCCGAGGCTGACAACGCCTCGACCAGCAGGCGATTCATCATCCCGCGTGCCAGATATTGCAGGGCGAATGTGAACTCCAAACCGTCAGAAGTCAGGTGCTTTCCGCCATGCGCGCTCATGGCGGTGTGCAGCACGCCGTGAAGCTCCGGCTTCCAGGCGAGCACACCATCTGCCGTTGCCTTTACTCCTGCGACCGTCGAAAGGTCGCCCCGCAGAAAGTCGGCAGAATGTGCGCCTGCTTGTATAAGCCGTGAAACGGTCTCCGAGCCCGCTGCACCATCGCGTCCGACCACGAGAACATTGGCATGGCGGCGAGCAATTTCGGT